>CAZPWR010000227.1:0-7066 GCA_964590555.1 uncultured Anaerolineae bacterium
TCCACTACAGCCCCTATGCCCTCAAAGCTTCCGGTTATGTCCTGCCGGGCCAGGGAGGCTTGCTTTGGATTTAGGAAAGAGGTGTAAGGGTCGCCAAGGGACGAAATCACCCCCTTTATGGCCGAATACATCCTTTCCTCAGCTGGGGGTATTTCCCCATAGAATTCCCTCTCAAGGATATCCCATGCTTCCCAGAAGACGGAAAAATCCACCTTCTCTTCCGGGGTCAGGACAGGAGTTGGTGTAGCCATAGGAATAGGTGAGGGGACGGGAACTTGGCGGACCCCAACGCCCATCCCGACGAAGAAAGAGGCCGTAGAGAGCAAACCTGCCAATAAGGCCATAGCTAAAATCCGTAAAGCTTTCATTCAGCACCTCCTTTCCCAAAGTGCAAAAGCGCTTCCTCTATCCACGCATCAGTCCCTTCTCTTGGCTCTATTTTGATGTCGGGCTCAAGGCCGTTCCCCTCAACCTTGCGGTAGTTTGGGGTAAACCATTGGGCAACGGTCACGTGAAGGGAAGAGCCATCGCTCAAATCATACACCCACTGGACTGAGCCTTTGCCGTAAGTCCTTTCCCCGATGAGCTTAGCCCTTCCCGCTTCCTGAAGAGCCCCTGCCACTATCTCAGCAGCGCTGGCCGTGCCCGAATCCACAAGAACAACCATGGGCCAGTCCACCAGCATTGGCGCTTTTTCCACCTCGTAAGACTTTAGGGAATCTTTGTAACGCTCGTGAAGCATAACTCCGCTTTTGAGAAAGTAACCTCCTACCCTTAGAGCTGACTCAATAAGCCCGCCCGGATTTCCCCTAAGGTCCAGGACAAGCTTTGAAGCCCCCTGGCTCTGGAGGTTCCTCAGGGCCTGTTCCAGTTCCTTGGGTGTCCTTTCAGTGAAAGTGGCAATTTTGATGTAAGCCAATTCAGGCTTCAGCAGCCTCCACTCAACCGATGGCGTTTCTATCTTCTCCCTCTTTATCCTGAAAGAAAGCTCTTCTCCACCCCTCCGCACCACAATGTTCACGTAGGTCCCGATTGGACCTCGCACAAGAATGAGGACCTGGTCAAGGGACATTTCAGGGGTTATGTTCGTTTCGTCTACTCTGATAAGCTCATCCCCATCCTTAATCCCCGCCCTCTGGGCAGGATATCCATCCATTGGGGTAAGGATGAACCGGCCGTCTTCGGTCTTACGCACCCAAGCCCCTATCCCCCCGAATTCCCCTTTAAGCGTGTCTTTCTCCAAGCTTCTGGCCTGAGGCTCTAAGAAGATAGTGTAAGGGTCGCCAAGCTGGTTCACAACCCCTCTTATGGCCGCATAAGTTATCTGGCGGTCATCGGGCAGTGGTTTGTAAAAATCTCTTTTTAGGATTTCCAGAGCCTCCCAGAAGAGGCTGAACTGAGGGGAGGATTTTTTGGAGATAAGCCAATGGGTACCAAAGCCAGCCCCGTAAGAGGCAGCCAATAAAAGGATAAGCAGGACTGAAAGGAAAATTTTCCGCATCTTTCCCCTCCATGGGGGATTTTACAACTTGGGAAGATTAATGTCAAACGAAAGGAAGCCCTAGGCCTGCCCCAATTTCATCAGGTGTTTTCATCATTAGCCGCGGGTAGGCAAACTTGGGGGTCCAGAGAGCGAAGCCCCTTGGCTGGGAGTTTGGGGGATGTGCCCCCAATTTCTTATGATTGGGTTGGGTCTAACTCCAACGGATGAGTCATTCCCACATCTTTGTAAGCCTGCAAGCCTGTCTTTTCACGGAGGTCTCGCAAGAGCGCTATTGGGTCTATTGCTGCCTCCGGCCCGTAGATACCTCCTTCGCTTACCAAAACCTGGCCCTTGGCTAACATAATAGCACCAAGCGCCAGCGGTACGCCCGTCGCTTGGCGCATCCGCCCAACCCCGCAGAGCATCAAGTGGACAGGCTGGTTATCTTTAATCCCTTCCACATCCACCCGTAGTGCGCCGAGCGGTTCTGGGACCCCCTCTTTGGGTGCAGGAAGTAAGCGAGCCAAGATGTTAGCCACGCGATCAATACGCTCTGGTGTTGAAGTTAGACGCAACCGGCCCAGCCAAAGGAAAAGGTGGGTCCATACCCCCACGGACATCAGATACGCCACCTCTTCAAAGCTGGGGAAGTGGCGCGGGAGTGTAACTGGCTCTGCGTGTCCAGCGTTCCAGACCCGCATCCGCCCCACCAAGGGTAAGTCCACCTCTCGCACTATCTGCCCAGCCGGCACCATCTCCAACCGGCCCTGGCGCCACACAGGGGCCGGTCCACCGTAGATGAAAAGAACATGTTGAAGGACAGCCATACCATGTCCGGATTCAGGCGGCTGATAGACGCTAATCGTTGCCCGAATGGGCTTGTCCATTTGCCGGGCCAGGTAAGCCACAGCCAAGTTAGAGAGACCCGGACTGGTACCCATCCCGATGATAATGCGGCGACCGCGCTGGCGAGCCAGATCGTCCAACTCTTCTATGACTTGCTTTGCGGCGATCCAATCGTCACAGATGCTGATGTAATCCACTCCTGCCTCTATAGCAGCTCGGACCAGTGGCATTTCAAAGCGGTAAAAAGGCCCCAAAGCGGATGCTGCAACGTCATGCCCACGTATCGCTTCCACTACGTCATTGTAATCCCGTGCGTCCATCGGCCGAACGATGAGTTCAGGCCCAATTCCAGTCAAGCGGCGGGCCAGTGCCTCTGCCTTGACAACGTTCTTATCAGCAATAGTGATACGCTGGACATCAGGGCAGAAGGCCAGCGTCTCCACGGCCTGACTGCCCATATCCCCCGCCCCACCAAGGACAATAACGTTCACAATTTGTTATGCCCTCGCTGTAGTTTTGCAGCTACAATGATAACACACAAATACCGGTTTGAAAAATCATGTAGAGGCAAAAACAACCCTTTTCAAGCAGAGGCTGGCTACAAGAACCTTTCAAACCGCTCCCGTTTTGCCTTGCATATTGGGCAGACCGCAGGAGGCTGTTCCCGCGCACAGAGGTAACCGCAGACCCGGCACCGCCAGACAGGTAGAGGAAGTTGAGCAAGAGTGCCTGTAGCCCGAGGCCTATCCTGTGGCCTCTGTCCTTCGGGCGGGCGACGTTCGGGAATGGACTGCAAGGGACGCTCCCCCCGCAACACTTCCTCGGAGACGTAAAGGCCGCAGTAGCAAGAACCCCATTCCAGCAAGTCCGCGTCCCGGTAATCGCAAGGGCAAATTATGTCCAAGTCCTTCTCCTTATCGCCCGTTGCCAGACGACAAGGGCAAGCCCAGTAGCCATAGCGGGCTTCGTTGATGAGCAGGCTTTCCACAAGGGCTAAGGTGAACTCGCGGTCAGGATTGAGATGGTAGCCTGAAGCTTCGGCCTCTTCGTAGAGTTTCTGGTACAAAGCTTCTACCTTCTCACGTGGGATTTCGCTCATAGTCCCAAAGCCTCCTTCATTTCCCTCGGCCGGTAGCCTATGATGCATCGCTCATTGTCTATAATCAAAGTGGGAAAGGAAATAGCCGGATTCCAACGGCGTACTTCTTCTATAGCTGCGTCACGCTCTGCACCTTCCAGTAAATCTACGTAAACGACATCAAAGGCTACATCGTTCTCTTCTAAGAATTGGCGAGTCCGCCTGCACCAAATGCAAGTGGAAAGCCCATAGAAGAGAACACGATGCTGATTGCGAGAACCAGATACACTTTCCCGCGCTTGCATTTCCCCCTCCTTAATTGTCGGTTGGTTAGTGAAAAACAACGCTGCCGCTAAATGAAGAGCGTGATTTGAGAACCACGAGCTTCCTGTATGAAAGTGCCAACAGCACCGTAGGCATCAATCCAGTCTTCCCTGAGGTCCTCACGGCGGATGCCCATTATTTCCATCGTCATCTCGCAGGCGATGACCTTGCCACCAAGCTCCTTGAAGTCCCGCATCAGCCGCTCCAGAGTAGCAACATTGGCTTTCTTCATCCGCCGCTTGACCATCCATTTACCTAAACCCAAGAAGTTCATTTTGGATAGAGGCCCCTTTTCCAGACCGTTCTTCTTGAGCCGTTGTAATCCCCAGAAAGTGAAGAAGATAGAGGCCTCCATCCCCATCGCCAGCGCACCAGAACCGATTATCAATGCGCTGTATACTTTATCCATATCTCCGCTGTGCAAAACAATAGTTAGCCGTTCGGGGCGTTTCTGTTCTACACTCATAGACCCCCCCTTTTAGCTTTATCTGCAGCAGCAACATTGCTCAGAAGGCTCTTGGGAAGTGCCAATTCCCAGCAGTGCGGCAAGGCGAGCCCGGTCAAACCCAATTACCACTTCTTCCCCGATCCGCACCACCGGAGTGGTCATTACCCCAAGCTCCTCCAACTCTTGCAAGGCTGCTGCATCTTCCATAACATCTCGCTCTATGAATGAAATGCCATTTTGGGAAAGGAACCCTTTCACCCGGTCACAGAAGAGTCAGCCCTTCTGAGTGTAAACTATGACTGTCGGCTTACCCATAATCCCTCCTTATCGGCGTATCCGGATAGTCCAGTTAGTTTCCGTTCCTTCTATGCTGATGATTTCCAGGCCCAGGGCCTTCACAGCCATGGGAATTTCCTCTCGTGAAGCTGGGTGAGTGCCGACTACAACGATTATATCGCCTGGTTTGGCCTGGCGGATAGCTTTGCGGGTCTCCACCAATGGCACCGGGCAAGTCTCTCCTCGGCAATCTACTAAAATCTCGGCCATAGAGTCCCCCTTTCATCCGGCAAATTCTACTATAACTTGCTTTACATCCCAACGGTGGCGCAGTTTTTCCTCAATGTCTTCTTTCATCGTGGGGGCAAACATGTGATCAGGCGGTATGTCCAACACCACCCGCACCACGCCGTCCTTAACCTCAATTTCCTTGACCAGCTTAGTGCGAACTATGTCCAAGCCGACAAGCGGGTTCATAACGTGCTTAAGGCGTTTGCGGACGAATTCAACCGTGGTTGGCTCACGCTCCTTAACCAGGCCATGCCTTTCCTCGTAGTTCTCAATCGCCGCCCGCAAAGCATCCACCGCCAGAACGGAGCAATGGACCTTAAGCGGTGGAAGCCCTCCTAAAGCTTCGGAAGCCTGCTTCCAAGTGATTTTCTTCGCTTCTTCCAATGTCTTACCTTTTGCCAGCTCGGTGATTATGGAGCCAGTGGCAATGTTTGATGCGCACCCGTAGGACTCAAACTTGATGTCGGTTATGACATGGGTTTCAGGGTCTACTTTAAGATAGACCGCAACCATATCGCCGCAGGCGGGGCTTCCTTCTACTGCTTTGGCATCGGCATCTTCAATTCGCCCCACATTACGGGGATTGCGAAAGTGTTCCATAACAATCTCGCTATATGGCAATGGCATGGTTACTTCCCTCCCTATAAGTGTTAATCTTTGCCCAATGGGCTGATACGCCGCAATTCATGGACGATCTCCTTTACTGCCTCAACCACTATATCCACCTCTTCTTCTTTGTTGTACCGACCGAAAGTGAAGCGGATTGAGCCGTGTGCACGTTCGTGGTCCCCGCCAATGCCCAGGATTACGTGGCTGGCCTCCAGAGAACGGCTGAAACAGGCCGATCCTGTGCTGACAGCGATACCACGCATGTCCAGATGCAAAAGCAGCGATTCCCCTTCTATGAATCGGAAGGAGACGTTGGCATTTTGCGGCAAACGGTAGACTGGATGGCCATTCAATCGGGTGTGAGGGATTTCGTTGAGCAATCGCTCCAGCAACCGGTCACGCATCCTCTGCAAGCGAGCGGTCTCTTCCAGCGTGACCAATTCAACAGCTTTTGCAAAACCTACCGCACCGGGGATGTTCTCTAAGCCAGGGCGCAAATCAAATTCTTGGAAACCGCCGTCCATAATCTTTTTAATTGGCGTCCCCTTGCGGATGTAAAGGCCACCAATGCCTTTGGGGCCGTGGATGGTATGGGCGGAAACGGTGATTAAGTCCACTGGGACTTCCCGCACATCTATTGGGACACGCATAAAGGCATGGGTAGCATCGGTGTGGAAAAGCACCCCTTTCTCCCGGCAAATTTCGCCGATAGCGCGGATATCCTGAAGCGTCCCTATCTCCTGATTAGCGGTCTGGATGGAAACCAAGATAGTCTCTGGCGTGATTGATTCCCGCAAGTGGTCCAAGTCCACCCGACCGGTTTCATCCACGCGAACGTAAGTAACACGGAAGCCTTGCCGCTCCAGCGTCCGGACGGAGTGTAGAACTGGGAAGTCCTCAATTGGGGTGGTGATGATATGGCGTCCTTTTTTATCTCCGAGGGCCAGCGCAACGCCTTTGATGGCCAAATTGCTGGATTCGGTATCGCCGGAGGTGAAGATGAACTCTTCAGGTTCAGCACCAAGGGCGGAAGCGATGCGAGCGCGAGCATTATCAAGCGCCTCACGCGCATCCAGCCCTATGGAGTAGCCGAACTGAGACGTGGCAACAGCATAGACGTCAAAGAAATACGGTTTCATAGCCTCCAGAACCCGCTCATCCATGCGTGTAGCCGCAGCATTGTCCAAATAAATCAAATTTTCGTACACAGAACCTCCCTCCTCCAAATATTTCAAGTTTAATTTATACCGAGTTGGTCATGAAAGTCAAGGGACTTAAGTCTCAATAAGGCAATAGCATCAATTAGCCCAAGTCAGAGGGGGCTTCGGAATTTAATGGCTGAAGGACGGGAATTCTTCCCAAGCCCAGACATGGTCTGTCAAACCGATGGCCATCGCGGGCGTCTAACATCAATAACGCCGACCATGGGGCCTATTTCCCTCTGCCTCCCGCAAGGCAGCAAGGGATATATTTTTGCTCCCCTCGGCACACCAGGGGAAGCTTAAAAATCTTTTTTCAGCCCCTTCCCCAAAGAGTCAAAATTCAGGGGAGTTATTCCCACCGAAACGTCCTCACCGCGACGGCACTCCCTATTAACAGGCACCCCATCGGTGCTGGCCCCATGAGTCGCCGAACCATAACCCCCTCATCAGCGTCACCACGTGGGTCAGCGGGATGTAATGGTTGAAGGCCAGCACTTTCGCCAGCAACA
>CAZPWR010000228.1:0-4635 GCA_964590555.1 uncultured Anaerolineae bacterium
TCCCACGAACTGTCCCGCCGGGCCCGCCACCCACTCGGGCTGGAAGCGGTAAGGGGCAGTGCTGAAGCCCCTGGTGAGCCCGGCAACGCCTTCAGCCTTCGCCCCTCCCGAGAGGAAAGCCTTAGCCGGTGTAGGCGCTCCCTCGTAGGTATCGGGGGACCACTAGTGGAAGGGGACAAGGGCTATCTTGAAGCCGAAGCCGGCTAAGAGGAGGACTATAGCTGGGAAAGCTAACCAGCTTGTGGCGCCACTGCTTACCAAGGCCGGCCCTATCTTCATTAAGTCCAAGGTCCCAGTAACCCCGTAGAGGAGCGATATCCCGTAGAGCATCAGGGCCGAGGCAGTGACCCCGTAGAGGAAATACTTTATGGCCGCCTCGCTGGACTTGCCCTCCTCCCGCAGGTAGCCCACAAGTATGTAAGAGGTGAGGCTTAGGAACTCAAAGGCCAAGTAGAGCATGAGGAGGTTAACAGCCCCTACCACCAACATTATGGCCAAGGTTACAAGGAGCAGGAAAGCATAGAACTCTCCGCGGTAAGGGGTATGGCCTTCCAAGTAGCGGTAGGAGGAAAGGAGGACAAGGCCTGTGCCAATCAGGGCCAGACCCTTAAAGAAGAAGGCAAACTGGTCTGAAGCCAGCATCCCTAACAAGGGCAGGGCTGAAACTTTGCCGAAGCCCAGAAGTAAGAACAAGGAGAGGATTACGAAAGCCACAGCCAAGCCCAGAATCGTGGCCTCCTTGTCCTCCCCTACCCTCCTCCAGGCCATGTCCAAGGCCAGGATGACTAAAGCTCCCAGTAAGAGGCACAACTCCGGTGCAAAAGCCTGAATGACTTCTCCAGCGCTCAAGGCCAACCTCCTTATAGCCTGCCCATCAAGGCAGTTGTAGCTGTGTTGATTATGTTAAGAAGCGGGGCAGGGTAGAAGCCCAGCCCTACCATGAACAGAAGCAGAGGCCACATCGTCACCTTCTCAAAGGCCTCCATATCGGTAAGGTGCCCCCACTTCTCCTCGTTGAAGGGACCGAGGAACATGAACTGCACCACTTTCCAGAGTATGTATCCAGCCGTGGCTACTACTCCCAGGACACCGAAAGCCGCAATGTAAGGGATGATGTGGAAAGCACCGCGGAAGACCAGGAATTCTCCCCAGAAGCCGGCCAGCCCAGGTAGCCCAAGGGAAGCAAGGCCAGTGACCATAACCACTCCATAGTAGTAGGGGAGCTTGGCCCCAAGCCCGCCGAAAACCTTCAAATCCCTGGTGTGAGCTCGCTCGTAAATCATCCCCACCAGGAAGAAGAGGCCCCCCGTGATGACGCCGTGGTTGAACATCTGCATTGTCGCACCGTTCAGGGCTATGGCCGCGCTTTCCTTGAAGGCTGGATGATTGAAGTTGAGGCTGGCAGCAGCAGCGGCAATCCCCAAGACCACATAGCCCATATGGGCCACCGAAGAATAAGCTATCAGGCGCTTGAGGTCCCACTGGGCCATGCACACGAAGGCCCCATAGACAATGCTTATCAGCCCAAGAATAGCTACTATTGGGGCATAGAAGCGGAAGGGCTCAGGGAATATGGGCAGGACTATCCGGAGCAAGCCGTAGCACCCAAGCTTCAGCAAGATTCCGGCCAGGATGACACTACCGGCTGTAGGAGCTTCGGTGTGGGCATCGGGTAGCCAGGTGTGGAAGGGGAAGCTCGGGACCTTTATGGCGAAGGCGACGAAGAAGGCCCAGAAGGCCAAGCTCGCCAACGTGAAGTTATCGGCGAAGGGGTGGACTTCGGCGGCTTTGAGGATGTCAAAGCTCCCGGTGGTGAAGTAAATCCCAAGGATGGCCAGGAGCATGAACACGCTTCCAGCCAGAGTGTAGAGGAAGAACTTTATGGCTGCATACTCCCGATTCTCACTACCCCAAACCCCAATGAGTAGGTACATGGGAACAAGGCCGATTTCCCAGAAGACGTAGAACAAAACGAAGTCCAGAGCCACAAACACCCCGTACATCCCGGTCTGAAGCAGGAGGAAGAGAAAGTAGTATTCCTTGACCCGCTCGTGGATGGTGTAGGCGGAGTAGAAGTAGGCAAGGGTTGAAAGGAGAGAGGTCAGGAAGACCATTGGGACGCTTATCCCATCAACGCCCACGTGGTACCAGACGTTTATGGCCGGAATCCAGATGTGGCGTTCCACAAACTGAATTCCGCCTTCGCTCTGGTTGTAGGCAAACCACAAGTAGGCGGATAGGGCTAAAGGTATAAGGCTTACGGCTATAGCAAAGCGCCTTATGAGGTTAACGTTCTCCTTTGGGAAGAAGAGGATTATGAGCGCTCCGATTACCGGGGTAAAGGTTATGATAGACAGTATCGGGAAACCCATCGCTCAAGCCTCCTTCCGGTAAGATTTCATCTGGCAAGGTAAAATCCGAGCAGCATAAGCACCGTTAAAGCCGCCGCCAGAAGGTAATTCTGCGCCTTACCGGTCTGGGTAAGACGCAAAACACCACCAAGCGCTGAGGTAACTTTCCCCAGACCGTTCACAATTCCGTCCACAACCTTGAGGTCAAATAGCCCTCCAACCTCCGAAAGCTTCCTGCCCAGCTTGCCAACCCCATCAACAATGGGGTCAATTATCCAGCGGTCATCAAACTTGAAGAAGGTCTCAGAGAGCCAAAGGGCAAAGCGGATGACCGTGGCCTGGTAGAATTCGTCAATGTAGTATTTGTTCTTGAGGACAGTATAAATCGGGCCCAAGGAAATGGAGAGGGGATCGGGCTCGCCAGCTTTGAGGGGTTCGCGTCCGTATACAACCCAGGCCAAAGCCAAGCCAGATAGCCCCATCAGAACCGATAGACCCATAACTCCGAAGTTCAAAGGCGTGGCCGGGAATTCCTCACCTACAAGGTGATGGAATGGGTTGTTGAGGAGCGGCCCAAGGACTGGAAATTCGTGCGGGACCCCTACAAAGCCCAAGAAGGTGGAGAAGAAGGCAAGGATGATGAGAGGTATGGTCATGACCCACGGGGTTTCGTGGGCTTCTTCGGCATGATGGCTGCGTGGTTCACCAGCAAATGTGAGGAAGACCTGCCGGCCCATGTAGAAAGCAGTCAGGAAAGCGGCTGCGGTCCCCAAAATCCACACAAAGCCAGGCCAAGAGATGAACCCTACCTCCGAAGCGTGGTGGAAAGCATGGCCCAGAATCTCATCCTTGCTCCAGAAGCCAGCCCACGGTGGGATTCCGGCCAGGGCCAGTGTCCCCATGAGGAAAGTCCAGAAAGTGATGGGCATCCTCTGGCGGAGCCCTCCCATCTTCATCATGTCCATCTCGTGGTGAGTGCCGATTATTACCGAACCGGAGCCGAGGAACAGGAGGGCCTTGAAGAAGGCGTGGGTCACAAGGTGGAATACGGCTGCCACGTAGGCTCCCACCCCCAAAGCAGCAATCATGTAACCAAGCTGGCTTATGGTTGAATAGGCCAGAACACGCTTGATGTCATTCTGAGCTATGGCTATGGTTGAGGCGAAGAAAGCAGTAAAGGCCCCGATGAAAGCCACAAGCCCCAACTGTGGCCCGTGCTCCACTACGGAGAACAGAGGGAAGGAGCGGGCCACAAGGTAAACCCCTGCCGCCACCATGGTAGCAGCGTGGATTAAGGCGCTGACCGGGGTCGGGCCTTCCATAGCATCGGGTAGCCAGACGTGCAAGGGGAACTGGGCGCTCTTGCCAACCGCCCCACCGAAGAGCAGTATCGCTATGACTGTAGCTACGGGCAGTTCCCCTACCAAAGGCAAGGTAACTGTGGAATGGGCCAGCTTTTCCAAAACTTCAGGCTTGAAGACCTCGGAATAGGTGAGGGAGCCGGTGCGGGAGTAGAGGTAGATTATTCCCAGAAGCATCATGACATCGCCGATTCTGGTGGTAATGAAAGCCTTTAGGCCAGCCCGCATCGCCGAAGGCTTCTCAAACCAGAAGCCTATGAGAAGATAGGAGCAGAGGCCCATGACCTCCCAGAAAATCATGAGCATTAGGAGGTTATCGGCCAGGACCATGCCCAACATCCCGCAGGCGAAGAGGGAAATGTAGGCGAAGTAGCGGGAGTAGCGGGGGGCGCCATGCATGTATCCAACGGAGTAGATGAAGATTAAGAGGCACACGAAGGGAACCATGAAGAGCATGGCTAAGGTAAGGGGGTCAACCATAACCCCCATCTTGAACCAGCTTGGGCCGGTGGGAAGCCAGTTCCAGCTTAGGTGGAATGCTTCCTCGCCTGAGCCTATGTGGTGCTTTATCCCCTCGTATAGAGCTCCCCACGAAAGAATCCAAGCCAGAGCGATGCTACCTATGGCGATGGAGTGGCTAAGCTTCTTGTTGGGATTAGCAAAGAGCACTATCAGCCAGAAAGAGGCTAAAGGCAAAAGGGGTATGAGCCAAACAAGCTTGAGGAAGAAGATTCCTTCCATCATCTCCTCCCTAAAAAGCTGCTTATGGATTCAAGGAAAGCCTCAAAATCGCCCAAATTTTCTCGGGCAAAGCTCAAAACCTTGGCCGGGTCTACTGGCCAATATTGGTGGTCCAGAAGGTGTAGGAAGGGTGGCGTCTGCCGCAGCCGGAGAGCTAGCGCATGGTCGGGCAACAGAAGTGG
>CAZPWR010000229.1:0-11340 GCA_964590555.1 uncultured Anaerolineae bacterium
AGCCTTAAAAACCTCCTGAAGGAAGGCCTTTCGGTCAAGGAAGCTTCTAAGCAGCTGGCGGAACTTTCAGGCTGGCCTCGGCGTGACCTGTACCGCTTGGGGTTGAAAATGATGGGTAAAGAATGAGGAGGAGCATGCACATTTTGGATAACCCACAGGCTTGGACTGAGTTTGACCGGACTGGCATGCTCGTCAAGTTTTTGAGTTGCCGGAGCAGTGTCAGAAAGCTTGGGAGGATGCCCTTAAATGCACTCTGCCTTCCAGCTATAGAGGAGTCAAAAACGTCCTCATCTTAGGAATGGGAGGCTCTGCTATCGGAGGTGACCTGGCAGCGGCCATCGCCAGGTATGAATCCCCGTGCCCAATAGCCGTATGCCGAGATTACTCCATACCATCGTGGGTCGGCCCCGAGACCTTGGTTATAGCCTCAAGCTACTCCGGAAACACCGAGGAGACCTTAGCGGCCTTCTATCAGGCTTTGGAAGCGAAAGCTCGTTGCGTTGCGGTCACAACCGGCGGGAAGCTGGGCTCTTTGGCCGAGGAGAAAGGAGTACCCCTCTGGCTCATAAACTACCGGGGCCAGCCCCGTTCGGCCATCGGCTATTCCTTACTTTATCTATTGCGAATCTTGGAGCAGGCAAGCCTTCTGGAAGATAAGACCACGGAAGTGGAAAAGGCTGTGCTCCTGATGAAAGAGCTCAGGGAAAGGATAAAGCCGGAGGTAGCCTTGGAGGAGAATCCAGCCAAAAAGTTGGCCTTAGACCTCCACGGGGCTATACCCGTTGTTTACGGACCGGGCTTCCTGGCGCCAGTAGCCAAAAGGTGGAAAGGTCAATTCAACGAAAATTCAAAGAATTGGTCCTTCTACGAGGAACTTCCTGAGGCCCACCACAACGCCGTCTTAGGCTATCCTAATCCTGCTGAAAGCAAAGGCAAATTCATGGTCATTCTCCTCAATTCATCCCTTGAGCACCCCAGGCATGAGGCTCGCCTAAAGATAACGGAGGAAGTGCTGTCCAAGGAGGGCATACCGTACCGCTCGGTTCAGGTAGAAGGGGGTAATTTCCTGGAGCAAATACTCTGGAGTGTGCATTTCGGGGACTTCGTAAGCTATTACTTGGCGATTTTGAACAAGGCCGATCCCCAATCAGTGGAAGTCATTGATTACATAAAAAGAAGGCTTGCTGGATTAGGAGGTTAAAGTAAGGGCAATTGAAGAGAGCGTTTTCTCGCCTCTTGGCGTTCGTCCTTTTATTAAATGCTCTGTTTCTCCTCAAGGCTTCGGCCGTTCCCCCTGGCGAAATTTTTGATTACCAAGTTGAAAGCTTTGTTTCACCCCACCAATTCAGCTTCACCCTCTGGGAGATGAAAGCCCTTTGGCGGAAGCTTTCCACTTTGACTTTAGGTTCTTCCTCGGATGAAAAGAGGCTGGTGAAGGATTACTTTGCCTTGCTGGAAGAGATAAGCCGGAAGAAGGATACTTTATCCAAGCTCTATGCTTCGGAGAGGACGAGGTATTCGGGCTTGGCCATATGGTGGGTGGAAAAGGAGCTTAAAGGCTTAAGGCAGCGCCAGGCTGCCCTTAGCCCCAAGGTGGAGAAAATCCTTGCCAAGCAAATTTCCGAAATCTTGAAGGAAGAAGGCTTGACCACTTTGGGCCTAATCTGGCCCCCATTGAGCATCCAGTTTGAAAGCCCTCCCCATTATTTGGTCATTGCCCCCAGGGATGCATTGTTTGTCCGCAAAGGAATTTACCTTAAGCCCAAAATGACCTTGGGGGAGCAAGAAGCTTTGGAAGAAGAAATTGACGAGCTTTTCAACGTTTCTTCCCTGGTGGTTGAAGTAGGTGGATTATCCAGCTATCCGGCCATGATTTTGGACTACCCATCCCTTGAGTTTGCCCTTAAAGCATCAGCTCATGAATGGATACACCATTACCTTGCCTTCCGACCCCTCGGCTGGTATTATGACTATAGCCCTGAGATGAGGACGATTAACGAGACTGTGGCCTCCATTGCTGGGGATGAAATAGGCCTTAAGACCCTGCGCCGCTTCTATCCGGAGCTTGCGCCACCCCCAAGGGAAGAGGAAGAAAAGGGGGCTAAGGAGCCAGTAATATCCGAATTCCAGCTGCTCATGCGGGAGACGCGCCTAAAAGTGGAGGAACTCCTCAAAGCCGGAGACATAGAAGGGGCCGAGAGGTACATGGAAGAGAGGAGGAAGCTGCTGGTTTCCAAGGGGTATTACATTCGGAAGCTTAACCAGGCCTATTTTGCCTTCTTCGGCTCCTATGCGGCCGAACCCGGCCACCCGGACCCAATCGGGGAAAAGCTGAGGCTTCTGAGGAAGAAAGCCGGCTCCCTGAAGGAATTCATCCGGCTTGTTGAGGGCATTTCCTCCCCCGAAGGTTTGGATAAGGCTTTAGAGAAGGCTCAGCGGAACCAGTAGAGAAAGGCCGATGTCGCCACCCCGATTAAGGCACCGGCCAAAACCTCAAACGGGGTATGGCCTAAAAGTTCCCAGAGGCGCTTCTCGCTTACAGGATGCCCTTGGAATAGCTCCTCCAAAATTTGGTTTAAGATTTTGGCCTGAATGCCTGCTGCCCTTCGGACCCCGGCAGCATCGTACATCACGACAAGGGCTAAGATGAGGCTTAGGGCGAAAGCAGTGGAGGAAAACCCTTCCCAAAGTCCCGTCGCCATAGCCATAGCTGAGACTAAGGCAGAGTGGGAGCTGGGCATCCCCCCCGCACTTACCAAAATCCTGAAGTTAAGCTTCCCTTTCTGCCATCGCCATATGAAAAACTTGGAAACTTGTGCTATGCTCCAAGCTACGAAAGAGGAGAGCAGGATTTTATCGCCCATCTTCAAGCTCAAAAGGTTCAAGCAACCAATTGCCACCTTCGTCCAGCCGGATTTGCCTTATCCTAAGTTCTGCCTTCTCTAAAAGCTTCTCGCAGTAGCGGACCAGTTTCATCCCTTCTTCGTATAGAGCTATGGATTCCTCCAGAGAAAGCCCACCCGTTTCCAGCTTGCGGACTATATCCTCAAGCTTGCGGTAAGCTTCTTCAAAGGTGAGGGATTCCATACCTCCACCTTAAGGAGCGAGGCTTTGAACCATCCCTTCGGCTTGGCGGCGAACTAAGGCAAGGTGCTCTGCTGCTTCCGTATACCCCTCCCTTTCCAAGTCCTTGGTCACCTCATCCATCAAGCTTAGGAGCTCTTTATCAACCAGCGAAGCGTTGTCCTCAAGAAGGCGCTTAGTTTCATCGGGGTAGGAGGCATCCATGAGCTCGTTCACAAGCCTTACCCTGGGCGGCGCCTTCCGCCGGATAATCTCCACAGCTTTTTCGGCTAAAGAGGCGAGGGCTTGGAAGGTTTCTTCATCCTCCTGCTCTTTGGCCCACTCCATGGAAGCAGCCAGAAGCTCTAAAAAGGCCATGTTTACATCTTCGGCCCTTTCCTCCAGGGTTTTGAGCCGGTCTTCGCTCTCCCAGACCTCGCGCAGAAGGTCCCTGGCTTTGGTCATAACTGCCCTTACTTCGGCATCCTGCCGAGCCGTTATATCCAGAAGCTGGTCCCTTAGCTCCCTAAGCCTCTGAGCTTCCTCGGCCTTCCCTTCCGATTCGTGTCGGTCAATACGCTCGGCCAGGTCGCGGTAAAATTCGTAATCCAGGACCGGCCTTATCCGGGCGACGGCGTTCTCCAGCTCTTCACCCTTGAGCTCCAGAAGCTCGCTTATTAGAGTTTCTCTCGCCTCTTCCATCCTGCGGTTCAGGAACCCTTCCACTTCCTTGCGGATGCTTTCAAGCTTGTTTATCAGTTCCGGCTCCTTTCTCCGATAAGCCTCGGAGACAAACCCTGCCAGCACCCTGAAGAACAAGGGGTCAAGTAGGTAAACGTTGCTTTCCAAGATGTTGTTCCATTCCTCTTGGGGGGAAGCCAGCAGCGCTTCCACTAAGCCGATGCGCATCTCTTCGGCGATGATTTCCTCGTAAGGTATATCTTCGGCCTTGATTATTTCCTCCAGGAAGCTTTTGAAGGTTATGAAAACCTTGGGCTGGAGCAAGTAGGCTTTCCGTTCCTCTTGGGGGATGGAGTTTATGAGCTGGTTAGTAAGGTCGCCGATTATCTTCTGGCGTTCCAAGTCGCTCGTGCCTACCTGGGCCGATAGGTATACCAAAGCGAGCTCTTTTTCGGGGTTGTAGTAGTAGATGGGGACGTTTAGAGTTCCGCCGGCTCCGCAGTAAGGGCAAACTGCCAGGTTAAGCCTTCCCCTTATGAGGAGCTCTCGTAGCTCTGGGTTCCTGGAGGCATCCACAAGGTTGTGGACCACAACCGTAAACTTTTGCCTGCACCTTGGGCAAGTCACTAAAGCTGTCTTAGGCATTTCCCTCTCCTTAAAGGTTTGAGCACATTATACCCCTAAAAGAGGCAACACGCAACCCCAATTTGCGCTTGAGCCAAGAGATTGTTACCGGCGCCCGAAAATTAAACTTCGGCACAGGGCAGAGGCTCAGAGAGGGTGATTAATTCTTCCTTACCGGTTCTAAGCCCCAATTCCTTAGTTCTTCCACTACTTTTTCGGCCAGTTCATCAACTTTGGCCGCTACCACGGGGCTTAAATCCAAGCCTATATCAAGCTTGGCCGGTTCTATACCCCACAGCACGATTTCCTCAGGGAGAATCCCCGTAACCTTCGCCGCAAAGAGGAGGTCAGCCAGCCCCTCCTGGTGCGGGGAGATTTTAGGGGAAAGGAAGGCGGGGATTTCATCCCCCTTCAAACGGATTAAGGTGCCAGGCTCGTTGCCGGCCTTCACTGCGTCCACAATCACTAAGCGGGAAACACCTTCAAAGAAATAAAGGAGGCCCAGGCCTCCGGAACCACCGTCCACGACCTGGACCTCCTCAGGAAACTCATACCTTTCTTGGAGCCTTTCAATAACCCTTACGCCGACCCCTTCGTCCCCTAACAGGATATTCCCCAGTCCCAAGACCAGCGTTTTGGCCAAGTCTCAGTGCTCTTCCTCAAAGCTCTTGTATCCGGTGACCATGCTGGAGAGTATCCCAGAACGCTCCAGGATGTCGTTTAAGGAGCCCAAGTAAAGGTGAAGCATGAAGAAGGCGAGGAAAACCCACATGAGCAAGTGATGGACCAAGCGCAAGACGTTGTTGGGAGCGATGGCGAAGAGCCAGCTGAAGAGGACCCACCAAAGGCCACCAGGATGGCTTTCGGCATAGAGGGCAAGCCCTGTTAGCCCTTGCAGGAAGATTAGGAAGTAGATGCCGAGGTAAGCAAGCCCCGCTATGGGGTTGTGGCCAACGTAGTGGGGGCGCTTGTTGGAGATGAAGGTGTAATACAGGAACTGACTCCACATCCCCCTAAGCTGGTCTTTGGAGACAGGGAACAAGCCTGAGAAACGAGAATACTCATTGCCCACTATGAACCAGTAGACCCGAAGGATGAAAGCTACAGCAAGGAAGAAGGAGGCGGCGAAGTGGGCAAAGCGCATTGTGCCCATCACGTAGTTATAGTAAGCCTCACCAGGAGCGGAGATGAAGGGGAAGCCGATGTAGAAGCCAGTAACCCCAAGCACAATCATGGAGGCCACGATAGTCCAGTGGGCGAGGCGCACGGCGAGCTCCCAAACGTAGACCCTGCTCCTCATTTTACCCTCCTCATTAGGCGATCTGGATGCGGACATATTCCTTGCCCTTCGGGTCTACCACGTGGACAGCGCAAGCCATGCACGGGTCAAAGGAGTGAATTGTGCGCAAGATTTCTATTGGCCTTTCGGGGTCGGCTACGGGAGTACCCACCAAGGATTCCTCGTACGGACCGCGCTGGCCCTTGGCATCCCGAGGTGAGCCATTCCAAGTGCTGGGTACCACACATTGATAGTTGGCGATAGCTCCGTCTTTGATGTGGACCCAGTGACCTAAGGCACCGCGAGGTGCTTCCGTGTGGCCCCAGCCCTTTGCCTCCTTGGGCCAAGTTGCAGGATCCCACTTAGAGCCATCGTGGACGCGCAAATCTCCCGCTTTCATGTTCGCCGCCAGCTGGTCGGTCCATTCAATCAGTTTTTCGGCGATTACCAAGGTTTCAATGCCTCTGGCAGCGGTGCGGCCCAAGGTGGAGAAGAGGGCCTCCGGACCCACCCCGAGCTTCTGCAAGACCATGTTTACAAGCTCTTTAACCCTGGGATGGCCCCTGGCATAAGCCACAAGCATCCTGGCCAGTGGCCCTACCTCCATCGGGCGGTCTTGGTAACGAGGAGCTTTCATCCACGAGTATTTGCCATCGGTATTGAGCCATTCGTATGGAGGCTGCGGGCCAGTGTATTTGGGCTTTGTCTCCCCTTCCCAAGGATGCTTGGCCACGTGGTCCCCTTCCGCATACTCGTACCAGGAATGGGTTACGTATTCAGCGATAAGCTTGTGGTCCACGTCGTAAACCTTGGAGAGGTCCTTATCAAAGATCACGCCCTGAGGCAGGAAGTAACTCCCGAAGTCCTTGATGCTGCCCTCGGGGAAGTCGCCGTAGGAGAGGTAGTTTCCTACTCCGGCCCCGTAATTAGCCCATTCCTTGTAGAAGGAGGCGATAGCCAGAAGGTCGGGGATGTAGACTTTTTCTACGAACTCTTTGGCCATGGTGAAGAGCCGCTTGAGCCAAGCGAGTTTATCGGCGTTAATTGCGGAAGGGCTGTTGGGATCAACCGGAACGGCTACCCCGCCTACGAGGTAGGTCTGGAGGTGGGGGTTCTTCCCACCCAAGATAGCGTGAGCTTTTATTACCTCTCGTTGCCATTCCAGGGCTTCAAGGTAGTGGGCTACAGCCATTAGGTTAGCTTCGGGCGGGAGTTTGTAAGCGGGATGCCCCCAGTAGGCATTGGCGAATAGGCCAAGTTGCCCTGCTTCTACAAAGGCCTTTAGCTTTTCCTTAACCCCTGCAAAATACTTCTCACTGGACTTGGGCCAATCGGAGATGGACTGCGCTAACCTGGAAGTTTCGGCTGGATCGGCATCAAGCGCACTCACGATGTCAACCCAGTCAAGGGCATGGAGGTGGTAAAAGTGGACGACGTGGTCCTGAACGTGCTGGATTCCTTCAATCAGATTGCGGATTATACGGGCATTGGGGGGAATCTCAATGTCTAAAGCGTCCTCAACGCCTCGCACGGAGGCGACGGCATGAACCGTTGTTCAGACCCCTCATATCCTTTGCGCAAAGGCCCAAGCATCCCTTGGATCGCGACCCTTCAGGATTATTTCAATCCCCCTCCACATAGTGGAGGAGCTCCAGGCATCTACAACTTTGCCACCTTCTACTTGGGCCTCAATACGCAAATGGCCTTCAATACGGGTTACAGGGTCAATGCATATCTTCGGCATGGCTACCCTCCTTTAGGCTTCTTCTTCGCCTTTCTTAGGCGGCTTAACCGCCTTAGCTCTCAAAGCGCTCCCTACAGCGTGAGCAGCAATGCCGGCTGCGGTCACACCTATTAAGCCAAGCCCGATTTTGTCGGCTGTGGCTTCAATTCCGAAGCCTGGAACTTGCGGCAGCCTCTTGTAGAACGGGCTCATGGTGTCCCAGAAGTGCGGTTCGGAGCAGCCGAGGCAGCCGTGGCCGGAGCCTACGGGCCAAGATACGCCTTCGTTCCAGCGGAGGTCTGGGCAATTGTGGTAAGTTTCGGGCCCTTTGCAGCCCATCTTGTAGAGGCACCAGCCCTTGCGGTGGCCTTCGTCACCCCAGGCTTCTACAAACTGGCCAGCGTCAAAGTGGGCACGGCGTTCGCAGTGGTCATGGATGCGCTTGCCGTAAGCGAAAAGGGGGCGCCTAAGGCCGTCAGTAGCCGGAAGGGAGCCAAAGGTGAGGAAGTGGACAATCGTAGCAGTTAGGTTATCGGCATTTAATGGGCAGCCGGGAAGATTGACTACCGGAACTCCTGAGACGACCTCCATCACTCCTTTGGCACCGGTGGGGTTGGGGTTAGCGGCAGGAATCCCACCGAAGGCGGCACAGTTCCCAACGGCAATCACGGCGAGGGCCTTTTTGGCTGCTTTGCGGACAAGCTCAAGGGCCGATTTTCCTCCAATTGTGCAGTAGACTCCGCCATCGGCCGTGGGGATTGAACCTTCTACTACCACGATGTGGCCACCTTCGGCGATGGCTTCCTCCAAGGATTTTTCAGCTTGTTTCCCAGCCGGAGCCATTATGGTTTCGTGATAGTCTACTGAGAGGATATCAAGGACGATTTGGGTTACAGGGGGGCGACTGGACCTGAGGAAAGATTCGGTGCAACCGGCACAATCCTGATACTCCAACCAAACGAGGGTTGGCTTCTTAGCTTTTTCCAGAGCTTCAGCTATTTTGGGGGCGTAACTTGCGGGGAGTGCCAGGGTGCCGGCCATAATTGTGCAGAACTTGAGGAAATCACGGCGGGAAATCTTGTGCTCTTCCAAAGCTTCTCCTATGGTCTTTGGGCCCATGATTGCCTCCTCGCGTTAGTTTTATACCCTCTTTCTAAGAGGGATAACCTTGGTAAGTATTATAGCAAACTTCACCGTTTTTGTCAAGTTAGTTCGTTCCTTCACAAATTGTGGCCGGGCTAACAATAGAGCCATTGGTAAGTGAACGCAATCTGGGGCCGGGCAATGTTGCCGTATCCGGTTAGCGAACAAAAGGCGACCCTTATGATCGTATGGGAGGTCGGACTTATCGGACCACAATCCCGCCGATGTAAGGCAGGGCCCAATAAACGAGGGCGCAGAAAATGGCATTAAGAAGGGCAGAGAAGGGGTATTGGAAGCGGCCGTAATCGGCGCCCCGGACGATAAATGGGGCGAGCGCCCCTGGGCTGTCATAGTGCCCAAAGCAGATTACAAGGGCAAGCTCACCGAAGAAATGCTCAAGGCCCACCTTAACCGATACGTGGAGTAGAGGATTATCACCAGCTGGGCAGTTCCTGATAAATTCATCTTCGTGGAAGAGATACCCAGGACAAGCATGGGCAAGATAGACATGAAGGTTCTGCGCAGCCGAAACAATCGCATTAGCCTAAAGAGCGCTGAAGCACCCTTTCACACCCGTTTGAGGGAATGGCGCTTCAACGTTTTTGCCTTCGGAACACGAAGGTTATCGGTCGGCCTATGCCGACCTCCATCAAGTGGGCGAAGGGTCACCCCGCCGCGAGTAGTAGCCAGAACCGTGGCGAACCAAAGGCCAACGGGAGTGGGCAGAGCTGGAGCCAGAGCTCACTTAACCCAATACGGCTATGGCATCAATTTCTACAAGGGCTCCCTTGGGCAAGGCCGCTACTTGCACTGTAGTCCTGGCCGGCGGGGATTGCGGGAAAAATTCGGCATAAACCGCATTCATTGCCTGAAAATCCTTCAAATCTTGCAGGAAAACCCCCACCCTTACCACTTGCTCCAGAGAGGCTCCAGCTGCCTCTAAAATCGCCTTGAGGTTTAGGAGAGCTTGCCGGGTCTGAGCCTCAATCCCCTCCTGGAGCTGGCCAGTGGCCGGGTCTATACCTATTTGTCCGGCTACGAAGAGGAGATTTCCCGCTTTCACCGCCTGGGAATAGGGCCCTATGGCCGCAGGAGCTTTATCGGTGCTAATTATTTCCCTCATCTTCCCTCCTTATCAGGGCAAAGTCCCAAATTACTTCCCTGGGGGACAAACGCCGCAATATAAAACGTGGTGGTGATTGAAGCCAAGGTAAAGCTCACCGCCAGGGCCTTTAGCTTTTCGGATAGGTAAAAGCTGTAGGCAGGGCTCATAGCAACTCAATTATACCCTGCCTTCCCTGGAGGCCAAAGCTTTTAGCCGAAGGCCAAATTTGTTTGGGATATTTGGGATAAATTTGGGATAATGGGGAAATGGGGGCTAAACGAAGAGGTATTTTTTCCAAGCCTCGTGGCAGCGGACTTCCCCCAGTAAGATGAAGGCGATGTAGCGGGGGCGGGAGGGCTTGGACATAAGGCGCATCCCTGCTTCTTCTGGAGTGCGGGCTCCTTTCCTATGGTTGCAGGCCTTGCAAGCCGTGACTACGTTTTCCCATTCTGTGCTGCCACCCTTGTGCTTGGGTATCACGTGGTCAAGGGTGAGCTCACTCTTGGGCAGCTGCCTTCCGCAATACTGACATGTGTAACGGTCACGGGCGAAAACGGTCTTGCGGGTGAGGGGGACGTTCACAAATCTTGGAACTTTGACGTAGGCCACAAGCCTTATGACCAAAGGGACTGGGAGGCAAAGCTTTTCTGAGCGCAAATAAGCATCAGCGGCTTCCACGATCTCGGCTTTATCCTTGAGGACCAGGACAATTGCCCTCTTTACCGAGACCACGCTCAGCGGTTCGTATGTAGAATTAAGGACCAGGACAGAACCTTCTAACATTTTGCTTCCCCCCTTTCCTTATCTAAGGGAAGCCTTAAAAACAAGGCCCCTTTGTTGGGGCCCTGCTTTTAAGGTGGGCGAGGAGGGTTTCGAACCCCCGACCTCGCGGATGTGAGCCGCGCGCTCTACCGCTGAGCTACTCGCCCTTTTGCTTATATTATAGGTCAAACATTGTGGTTTGTCAAAGGCCAGCTGTGAAATGCAAGGCTTTCTGGTTTTCCGGTGGAGTGGTTGCTTTTGGCCGCAGGATAAGGTGGAGAGCGTGGGGCAACTATGCTTCCTCGCGGGAGGGTTATGTGGTTCCCCCCCGTTTGCTGAGGGTTTGCCAGGGGTTTGGGGCCCACTCGTGGGCTGGCTGCAGGAGGTGGCTGCTTAACCCCCCTCTTATCCCCCTTAATAGGGGGAGGACCCCCACGCCCCGGAAGGGGGCTCCGCTCCCTCCACCCCCGTACCCCCTCGCAAGGGGGTTAGGGGGTCGGCACATTGAAAGGAAAAGGATTTGTATTTTTGAAAGCTTTGTGCTAAAATGCCAAAGCATTTTCGGGAAAGGAGTGGTGGAAATGGATGTGCAGCAGGCTATAAGAGCAGTGGAAAGGGTAAGCGAAAGGCCTACAATACCAGAAATACGCCCTGGAGATACCGTCAGGGTATACTACCGCTTCGTTGAAGAAAAGGCCGGCGAGGCGGAGAAAACCGAGAAGGTCCAGGTCTTTGAGGGCGTGGTCATAAGGATAAGGGGAACAGGGACAGGAAAAACCTTCACAGTCCGCCGGATAGGGGCTCACAACATTGGGATTGAGAGGATTTTCCCCCTTTACTCCCCAAACATTGAGAAGGTAGAGATAGTGCGCCGGGCCAAGGTCCGAAGGAGACAGCTCTTCTACCTGAGAGGCCTAAGCGGAAAGGCTGCCCGTCTGAAGGTGAAAGGGACCGAGTACC
>CAZPWR010000230.1:0-2004 GCA_964590555.1 uncultured Anaerolineae bacterium
AAGCCGGGATGTATCCTGCTAAGGGAAAGCCGATTGGGAATAGACCTTCCTTGGGTGTGCCAAAGTATTGGGTCCCGCTCGTGGCAGGTTGGCAAGAGATAGCATCTCGCCTCCTCTTTTAGCCCCCTTGCAAGGGGCATAGGGTTAGAGGCAACTCCCCCGCCATAGGGTTTTACCCCCTGGCCCTCTCGTGAGCTGAAAATTCGCAGGACTTTGGGCATCCTGGCGATTTGTCTAAATGAAGGCTGGCCCCTGCCGACCTCTGGCTGAAGGCCCAAGGAGCATAACTTTAGTCGGCGCATAAGGCGGCGAATTTTTCAAGTTGACAAGCGAGGCTTTTTGTGCTATTTTATATATAGCAAAGTCCCCGTAGCTCAGTTGGACAGAGCGCTGGCCTGCGGAGTCAGAGGTCGTGGGTTCGAATCCCGCCGGGGACACACCTTAAAAGGTCAAAAGGGGGCCGTTAACTCAACAGGTAGAGTACTGGCCTTTTAAGCCAGGAGTTGAGGGTTCGACTCCCTCACGGCCCATGGATGCAGGAGTGGCGGAACTGGCATACGCGACGGGCTGAGGACCCGTGCCCCGTAAGGGGCGTGGGGGTTCGAGTCCCCCCTCCTGCACCTTTAGGGCAAGTGGTGGCCCGCCGCCGGGGGCTTGGTCCCCCGGAGGAACCTCCCGACTCCCAGCCCTTCTAAGGGCAACGCCGCCCAGCGAAAAGACAAGCTGGGGCGCCGGAGGAGTAATCTTCCGGTGACCACAACCGCAACAGAGAGCAGACCCGCCAGCGGCCCTTTCAGGGTGCGGGTGAGGGGTGAAACGGTGGGGTAAGAGCCCACCAGCTACCGCAGCAAGGCGGTAGGCTAGGCGAGAGTGCGGCGGGGAGCAAGGCCGGAGGGCCCGGCCCGGACCAAAAGTCCGGTTGGGTCCGGTCGCAGCGGCAACGGCGAGGGTGGGTAACACCCACCAAGTTAGGAGCCGCCAATGAGACGAATGGCGGGCTAAAACAGAATCGGGGGTACGGCCACTTGCCTTGGAGCCGAGGTGGCGGAACCTGGCAGACGCACTGCGCTCAGGACGCAGTGGGGTAACTCCCCGTGCGGGTTCAAATCCCGCCCTCGGCACTTTAACGCGGGGTGGAGCAGCGGTAGCTCGCCGGGCTCATAACCCGGAGGTCGCAGGTTCAAATCCTGCCCCCGCTATTTTTATTTTAGGAGCTTGGCAAATTCCCTCCAAGGCTTTATAATTTATCCGAAAAGCCAAGGAGGGAAGGATGAACAACCAAATCGTTTACATCCTGGCCCGCAGAAGAGCCCGAAGGGCACACAACAACGGCTCCAGTGCCCTCGCCCTAAAGCTAATCGGAGGATTTTTGCTCCTCTCATTAACCCTAACCTTCGCCCTCTCTCTAAGCTTAATCGGAGGAGCAGCTGGAATCTACGCTTACTATTCCGCCAAGCTGCCCGACCCCAAGGCAGTAGAACATATCGCTACAGGAAGCTTTGAGAGCACAAAGATTTACGACCGAACCGGCAAATACCTACTCTACGAGATAGTAGACCCCTTTGCTGGCTACAGGACTTGGGTCCCCCTGGAAAAGATACCGCTGCACCTCCGCCAGGCCACAATTGCCATTGAGGACAAAAATTTCTACAAAAACCCAGGCGTAGACCTTTACGGCCTTGCCAGAGCCATTTGGTACAACCTCAGAGGTTACCCCATCCAGGGAGCCAGCACAATCCCCATGCAGCTGGTGAAGAACACCATAATCCCGCCCGAGGAGCGATACAAGAAAACCATAACCCGCAAGATTAAAGAGGCCATACTGGCCTTGGAAATTTCCCGCCGTTATCCAAAAGACCAAATCTTAGAGTGGTACCTCAACACCATTTACTATGGCAACTTGGCCTACGGTGTTGAGGCCGCAGCCCAAGTCTACTTCGGTAAGCACGTCTGGGAATTGAACCTGGCCGAAAGCGCCATGCTGGCAGCCATCCCTCAGTTCCC
>CAZPWR010000231.1:0-9416 GCA_964590555.1 uncultured Anaerolineae bacterium
AGGAGGTACCTGATATGATTCTCTCAGTGCATGAAGTCCATAAGTACTTTGGGGGGCTTGCTGCCCTCAATGGGGTTTCTTTTGACGTAGAAGAGGGGGAAATCCTTGGGATAATAGGCCCAAACGGAGCTGGTAAGACCACCCTCTTCAATGTCATAAGCGGGGTCTATACCCCAGAGAAAGGAAAAGTAATCTTCCAAGGCAAGGACATAACTGGCTTACCTCCTCACCAAATTGCCAGGTTGGGGATAGCAAGAACACATCAGATTGTTAAGCCTCTGCAGGAGCTAACGGTTAAAGAGAACGTTATGGTGGGAGCCTGTTTTGGATGTAAAGGGCTTTCCCTTGCTGCAGCTGAGAAGAAGGCCGAAGAGATCCTGGAATTTGTAGGCCTTAGCCATAAGAAAGACTTGCTTGCAGGCAAATTGAACGTGCCCGAGAAAAAGAGGCTGGAATTGGCTCGGGCCTTAGCTTCGGACCCTAAAATCATCCTATTGGACGAAGTCCTGGCCGGGTTCAACCCCACTGAAGTGGCTTCCATGCTGGATGTAATTAGGGAAGTGCGCCGGAAGGGGATTACTATCCTTATGGTGGAGCACAACATGCAAGCAATCACCGGGGTCTCGGACCGGATAATAGTCCTGGACTACGGGGTCAAAATAGCCGAGGGGTCACCAACCGAGGTCGCTAATGACCCTAAAGTTATAGAAGCCTATTTGGGCGACCCATCCTTAGCCAAAAGACTTCTGGAGGGGGAGTGATGGCTTTCTTAGAAGTTAAAGACCTTTCTTCAGGCTATGGTGAGGTCCAGATTTTATGGGGCATCTCCTTATCCGTGGAAAAAGGGAAGCTTACAACGGTAATAGGCCCTAACGGTGCCGGAAAAACCACCCTTCTGCGCACCATCATGGGGCTTGTGAAACCGTGGGGAGGTTCTATCCTACTTGACGGGGAAGATATAACCCATTTGCCCCCTCACAAGAAAGTGGAAAGGGGTCTTGTCCTCATCCCAGAGGGCCGCCAGATTTTCCCCGAGATGACCGTGCTGGAAAACTTGGAGATGGGAGCGTTTACCTCCAAAGCAGCTAAGCACTTCCAGGAGAATCTGGAAAGGGTCTTTGACCTTTTCCCAAGGCTCAAAGAGAGGATAAAGCAGAAAGCCGGGACCCTCTCCGGTGGAGAGCAGCAGATGTTAGCTATTGCTCGCGGGATAATGAGTTGCCCTCAGATTTTAATGCTGGATGAGCCCTCATTAGGATTGGCCCCTTACCTTGTCCTCACCCTCTTTGATGTCATTCGCCGCCTCCGGAACGAAGGGGTGACAATGGTTTTGGTAGAGCAGAACACCCACCTATCCTTAGCCATAAGCGATTATGCCTACGTCCTATCAAGCGGGCGGATTGAGATAGAAGGGGAAGCACGGGAGGTAATGAAGATAGAAAGCGTGAAGAAAGCCTATTTGGGGATGTAACCTCGGCCTTCTTTTGGCCCCATTTGTCTGCCCTTTGCCCAAGACCCTCAAGGAGGAGCAGATGAAGGCAGCATATCTTGGCCTTCTGGTCGGTATTGTTTCTGTATCCTTTGCTTCCATTTTCATACGCCTGGCCGATGCACCGGCCTTGGTGATTGGGGCCTACAGGCTTACAATCGCCTCTTTAATCCTTACCCCGCTGGCTTGGACCAGGGTGCGGAAGGAATTACTATCACTTTCGCGCCGTGATCTGGGGTTAGCTATCGTTTCCGGACTCTTTCTGGGAGCACATTTCGCTTCCTGGATTGCTTCCTTGCAGTATACTTCGGTTGCGGCCTCCGTTGTGTTGGTCAGTACCTCCCCTCTCTTCGTGGGCATCGCTTCCTATTTTCTCTATCGGGAGAAACTCACGCCGCTGAAAATTTTAGGCATAATCCTGGCCATGGCCGGGGCCAGCATCATAGGCATAGGAGGATTTGAGGTCAGCCTTGGGAACCTCTGGGGCGATTTCCTGGCCCTCTTGGGGGCAGTAGCAGTATCAGGCTATTTCCTTATCGGCAAAGCCTTACGCCCTCGCCTTTCCATCCTCGCCTATATCTATCCGACTTATTGGACCGCTGCCATCTCTTTAATCTTGGCTTCTCTCTTGGCTGGCCACCCCTTCACTGGCTATAGCCCACGCACTTATTTTATGTTTCTCCTTTTGGCCGTAGTGCCGCAGATTTTGGGTCATTCTTCCTTCAATTGGGCTCTCCGTTACCTTTCATCAACCTTGGTCACTGTCGCTACCCTCGGAGAGCCGGTCGGCGCTACTTTGCTTGCTTACTTTATACTCCGGGAGGCCCCCTTGCCCCTAGAGATAATTGGGGGTATAATTATTTTGCTCGGTATATTCTTTGTCAGCCGGCAGGAAGAACAAACTCGGCAAGAGGTAAAAGCGGAATGGTAAAAATTTTAGCTTTTGATTTAGACGAAACCTTGTACCCGGCCAGGACCGGGCTGATGGAGGCTATAAACGAGCGCATAAGGCTTTACATGATTGAGAAGCTGGGCTTCAACCCCCATGAAGTGGAAGAGATAAGGCATAGGTATTACCTCACGTATGGGACAAGCCTTCGCGGCCTAATGGTTGAACACAACATAGACCCCGACGACTACCTCCGCTTCGTGCACGATGTCCCTCTGGAGCGCTACCTCTCTCCTGACAACCGAGAATTCCGAGAGGTCCTTTCCCGCATCCCACTGGAAAAAGTGATTTTCACCAATGCCTCCAGGGAGCATGCTCTTAACATAATCAATTACCTGGGGCTTACGGGGCTCTTCTCCCGCATTGTGGACATAAGGGATTTAGGCTTTATCTGCAAACCTCACCCTGAGGCTTACGAGCGCTTCCTGAAGATAGTGGGGGTGGAAGGGGAAGAATGCATCCTGGTGGACGATACACCCAGGAACTTGGTGGCAGCCAAGGCTTTTGGTATAATAACAGTGCTAATAGGGGGAGAACCACAAGAAGGAGTGGATTTTGTCATCCAGACCCCTTCTGAGATAGAAGGGGTGGTTAAGGAAATCATCACTGCAGAGAAGAAAAGGAGGGGTTAAGAAAGGAGGATGCAAATGCAAGGCTACGGATTTTACAATGGTAAACGCATAGATTTTGAGCTGCCCGAAGGCTGGAACCTTATGGCCATAAGCGAGCCCAAGGAAGCACAACCTCTTGAGGATTTGGCTTCCGCAATTGTAAAAGCTGTGGAGAACCCTATCGGCTGCCCTCCACTTTCGGAAATGGTTAAAGGACTTGGGAAAGGCAAAGTGGTAATCCTCAGCGAAGACCAAACTCGGCCAACACGAACTGGCCTTGTAATCCTCCCCCTCCTTGAGCACCTTAATGAGCTCGGAGTTTCCGATGACCAAGTAGAAATTATCATAGCTTTGGGGACCCATCGCAAGACCAAAGAGGAGGAACTTCGGGATAAACTGGGCGAGGAAATCCTCAAGCGAGTAAAGGTTTCCTTGCATGACCCCGATGACCCCAACGGTTTGGTGTTCATGGGCACCACGAGCCGAGGCACCCCTTGCTGGATAAATAAGACCTTTGCCGAAGCTGGCCTCAAGCTTGGAGTTGGAACTATAAACCCCCACTACTTTGCTGGCTACAGCGGCGGGCCTAAGATAATCCTTCCGGGCGTTTCCGGTAGAGAAACTATCCGGCGTAACCATGTCCTTATCCGGCACGAAGGGACAGTTCAAGGCCGGAGGGAAGGGAACATTCTTTGGGAAGACATGTTAGAGACAGCCCGCATCGCCGGGATAAACATGAAGATAGACGTGCTCCTTAACACCAACCAAGAAATACATCGTCTCTATGCGGGAGATGTAGCCGAGGCCCAGAAGGAAGCAATAGATGGCTTCCTCAAGATTTACGGCGTTCCGGTGCCCTCCCCAGCCGACGTCACCATCACCTCAAGTTACCCCTTGGAGATAGACCTCATCCAATCGGGTAAGGCTATCCTCTTGGCCGACCTGGTCACGAAGCCCGGCGGAACTATCTTAGTCCTTTCGGCTTGCAGGGATGGAGCTGGCCCTCTTATGTACGAGACCCTTAGCCAGAGGCCCAGTCCAGAGCAGGTAGTGGACTGGATTGCCGAAGGCAAGGCTTCTCCTACTGGTGGTCCAATGGCCTCCAGGTTGCGCCGGCTCCTCCAGACCAAAAATCTCTATTTGGTAACAGAGGGTTTAACACCGCAACAGCTGGCCGATATGGAAATGGGGTGGTTCCCCGGGATTAGGGAAGCCTTGGACGGCCTTAGGGATAAATATCCCAAGGCTAATGTCCTTGTGCTTCCGGTAGGCGGTGCTTCATTCCCGTATTTGGCGAAAGCCGCCTGAAAGCACGGCCAGCCAGGCTAAGGGGGAGCATATAGTTGCTTTGCTGGTATGCTCTATACACCAAGCCCTTTAAGGAATTCCAAGTAGCGGAAATCCTTGAAGGGAAAGGAATAGAAGTTTTCCTTCCTACCATCCGGGTCTGGAAGCCCCGCTTGCATCGTGAGAAGGAAGAGCCTTTCTTCCCCTGTTACCTCTTTGCTCGCTTTGATGTGGAAGCTTTAGGGCCCGGAGTCGTCCTTTGGACCCCAGGCCTCAAAAGGGTGGTAGGCTTTGATGGCCACTGGACCGTGGTCCCGGATGAGGTAATAGAGTACATAAAAGAGCGAGTCCAGGAGGTAAGGGAAAAGGGTTTTTCCGGCATAATGCCTGGCGAAAGGGTTAGGATAATTGCGGGGCCATTCAAAGGGTTGGAAGCCGTATTTGAAACGCCCCTCCCCGCGTCCCAACGGGTTCGGGTTTTGCTGGAGTTTCTGGGCACCCTCCGCCGTTGCGAACTCCCTGCTTCCTGGATAGAGAAAAAAGAGTAGCGAACTCAAGCTCCATAGAAGTGAATATTTCAAGAAGGTTTGCCCCGGAGCGGAAAGCGCCGGGGCGTTTTTCTAAGGTGAGGTGTTTTATGTTTTTAGAGACTTGACCAAACTCAGGAGGTGAACCCATGTCGCGAGTAGTAGTCACAGGCCTCGGAGCGATAACACCTATCGGGAACGACGTGGAAACTTTCTGGAAGAACCTCGTAGCAGGGGTATCGGGAGTAGACTTCATAAAATCATTTGATACCACCGGCCTTGAGGTCAAAATTGGAGCTGAGGTCAAGGGCTTCCGCCCCGAGGACTATATGGACCATAAAACCATAAAGCGCTCAAGCCGCAGTTCCCAGCTTGCTGTTGCTGCTGCCATTCAAGCCTTGAAAGATGCAGGCTACGAAGTAACCCCTGAAGAAGCGGAAAGGGTAGGAGTTGTAATTAACACCGGCGCAGGAGGAGTGGCCGAGGTGTTCACCGAAGGGGTTAAGTTCATCCAGAAAGGGCCTCGTTTTGTTAACCCTCTTTTCATCCCTATCATAATGCCCAACGCTCCCTCCTGCCTTATCTCCCTGGTGACAGGAGCCAAGGGGCCAATCCTGACCAGTGCCTTGGCCTGCGCCAGCGGAAACTATGCCTTTGTGGAAGCAATGCATTTTATCCAGCGTGGAGAGGCGGACGTCGTGATTGCGGGTGGAACCGAATCAGCCAATGTGCCTCTGACATTGGCAGCTCTGGATAGGATGGGAGCATTAGCTAATCATCAGGAGCCTGCGAAGGCTTGCAGGCCTTTTGACAAAAACCGTACTGGTATGGTATATGGTGAAGGGGCGGTGGTGATGGTTTTGGAGAGCGAGGAACATGCTTTGAGAAGGGGTGCCAAGATTTACGCTGAATTCTTGGGGGGAGCACTCACTGGGGACGCTTACCACATAACAGCGCCTGACCCCGAAGGGGATGGAGCAGCCAGAGCTATGAGCTTGGCTTTAAAGTTTGCCGGCCTTAAGCCTGAAGATATAGACGTGATATTTGCCCACGGAACAGGCACACCCCTCAACGACGTCTCCGAAACCAAAGCGATTAAAAAAGTCTTCGGGGAGCATGCTTACCGCCTGGCCATAACCGCCACCAAATCCATGGTTGGGCATCTTTTAGGGGCGGCCGGAGCTATATCCTCCTTAGCGGCCGTCCTTTCCATAAGGGACGGGATAGTCCCACCGACCATAAACTTAGAGGAGCCAGACCCTGAATGTGACCTGGATTATGTGCCCAATGTGGCCCGGAAGATGGACGTAAGAAGGGCAATGGTCAACGCCTTCGGCTTTGGGGGACAGAATGTGGCGGTAATTTTCGGCAGATACCAATGAGCTTCGGAAACCTCAAGTTCATTGCGGTTAGGAAAGAGCTAAGGGCTTTCACCATTTGGATTGCCCAGGATAGTTCAGGGCAGAAGTTCTATGCTTTTCGCCTCCGCCCTGTGCTTGCTGCTAACCCTGAAGTCAGAGAGAGCTTGGCTAAAAGCCTTGCCCCTTTTAAGTTCCTATCTCATCCTTGCCTGGCGAGTTTTTACGGGGCGCAGTGGCAAGGGGAATTCCTGCCCCTATACGAATATGCGGATGGCCAATTCCTCTCGGAGCTCTTGGCCTCCACGGAAAAGCTCCCCCTCAAGCAAGCTTTGGAAATAGGCTTAGGGGTAAGCGAAGGGCTCGCGGAGCTCCACAAGGTGGGGTTAGTTAACGGTGGCCTTTCCCCAGATGAGGTCTTAATCTTGCCGGATGGTGGGGTAAAGCTCTTGGGAATAGGCTTACCTCAAGCCATCTATCAGCTTGGCGTCCCCTACAGGATATGGCTTGATCCCCTTTGGATAGCACCGGAAATGCACGCAAATAGACCTTTGACTCCGGCTTCCGACGTCTATTCCCTTGGGCTGCTGCTTCAGAAGATGATTGCAGGCCTTGAGGAAATTGCGGCCCTGGGTTCCTCCAGGCTCGTGAACATAATAGCCGCATGCCTCTCGCCCGATCCCCATGCTCGCTACCGAAACGCTAATCAGGTAAGGGTGCTACTCATAGATGAACTCAAAAGCGAGCAGAAGCAGCCGGAAGCCGCTTTGGAAGAAGAATTAGAGGAGGAAGCGCTTGATTGGGTGGCTTTGCTCCTTGGGGCCATAGCCCTTCTGGCAGTAGTGGGAGTGGTTGTCCTTTGGACCTTAGTCTATTACCGTTATGCCGGAGTTTTTTAACCACATTCAGGAGGTGAGGAAATGGAAATCTTCCTTGACACCGCTAAAATTGAAGAAATCCGTCACGCTGCCGAGCTTGGGATAATAACGGGCGTGACCACAAATCCCACCCTGATGATGAGGGCCGGGACTGCCAATTATAAAGCTGTAGTCCAGGAAATCTGTTACATAGTCCAGGGCCACATAAGCGCTGAAGTTACCTCCCTCAAAGCCGAGGAAATGGTGGAACAAGCCAAAGAAATAGCGCAGTGGTCTCCTTATGTTGCAGTCAAGATACCGGTTTGCGAGGAAGGCCTTAAGGCCATAAATCGCCTCGCCTCTTTGGAGGACAGAGACCTTGAACTAATAGCTGAAAAGGTCTGTACAGGGTGCCCGTGGTTAGGAAAATGTTACACCCCCCTTGAGGAGGCCAGGGATATCGTGAGAACTTGGGGGGTTCGCACCAATGCTACCCTGGTCTTTTCAGCCAACCAGGGGCTTCTGGCAGCTCTCGCTGGTGCTTCTTACGTTTCCCCCTTCATCGGAAGATTGGACGATGCTGGCCATGAAGGGATGGAAGTTGTGGCGGAATTGGCCGAAATCTTTGAAAAATACGGTTTTGAAACCGCAATAATCGCTGCCTCAATCCGCCATCCACGTCACATTACCGAGGCAGCCCTTGCCGGGGCCGACATTGCCACAGTCCCTTACGATGTTCGAATGAAAGCCATCCAGCATCACTTTACCGATGTCGGGATAAAGAGATTTATGGAGGATTGGGAAAAAGTAAAAGGTGCAAGGCCATGAGCGAGGAGCTGCGGAAGCTTCCGAGCGTGGATGAACTTCTGCGGAGTGAAATTTTTGCCCCTTCCATTAAGGAATACGGGCGGGAGCTGGCTGTAGAGGCGGCAAGGGAGGCCATAGACAAGGCTCGCCGAAAAATCCTGGCGGGGGAAAGCTGCCCGCCGTTTGAAGAAATAGCCAAGGAAGCCATCTCTATACTTGCCGAAAAATTCGCCCCTTCCCTTTTGCCTGTCATCAACGCTACTGGGGTGATAATCCACACCAACTTAGGCCGAGCACCTTTGAGTGCCGAAGCCAGAGCAGCTATGGAAATGGTAGCCCGCGGCTATTGCAACCTGGAATTTGACCTCAAGCAAGGCCGCCGTGGTTCCCGCTACGTCCATGCCGAAGAGCTTTTGACTAAGCTCACCGGGGCCGAAGCTGCTTTGGTGGTGAACAACAATGCTGGTGCAGTCCTCTTAATACTTTCGGCCTTGGCCCGAGGCCGGGAAGTTATAATCTCCCGCAGCCAGCTTGTGGAAATAGGCGGGGGCTTCCGCATCCCCGATGTGATGCGCCAAAGCGGGGCTATATTGGTGGAGGTAGGAACCACTAACCGCACTTACCTGCGGGATTACGAGGAAGCAATCACCGAAAACACAGCATTGATTCTACATGCTCACCGCTCCAACTTCCGCCTAACCGGCTTCATCCACGATGTCCCTCTCTCGGAGCTGGCTGACCTGGCCCATCGCTATGGCCTTTACCTTATGGATGACCTTGGAAGTGGGGCGCTTTTGGATACTTCCCGCTACGGCTTGAGCCATGAGCCAATGGTTCAGGAAAGCCTTGCAGCCGGTGCGGATGTGGTCTGCTTCAGTGGGGACAAGCTTTTGGGTGGGCCTCAAGCTGGGATAATTGTAGGGAAAAGGGAAATCATTGAACGCCTTAAGAAATTCCCCCTCACCAGGGCTCTGCGAGTGGATAAAATAACCCTCGCAGGTCTCCAGGCTACCTTTTTGCACTACCTCAAAGGGGAAGCCGAGCAAAAAATTCCTGTCTGGCGAATGATATCCGCTGAGCCAGCTGAACTTAAGCGGAGGGCGCAGCGTTGGGCTCGGCGGCTTAAGCAAGCGGGCATAAAAGCCCAAGTCATTGAAGGGCGTTCAGCGATAGGCGGGGGAAGCCTCCCAGGAGAAACTCTCCCTACCTGGCTATTAGCCCTCCAACTCCCTTCACCTGATGCAATTGCGCGAGCTTTGCGGAGTTACAACCCTCCTATCGTGGCGCGAATTGAGGAAGACCTGCTGCTGTTTGACCCCCGAACAGTCTTCCCAGAGGAGGAAGAAACCTTATTGCGGGGGATTGAAGCGGTTATTTTCAACACCCCATAGTCAATGGCCGGACGAAGTCCCCAATTCAGGCGGGCGTGGCTCCCATTTCCGCTCAGCGCATAGCGTCGGTCCCCCTTGTCAGGCTGGTCGAAACCCGGCTCCCGGAGGCTGCCTCCCGCGGGGCTCGGACGAGCGCGGCG
>CAZPWR010000232.1:0-6257 GCA_964590555.1 uncultured Anaerolineae bacterium
AGTGAGCTTAGCCCATCGCGGCGTCCTTTTCTTAGATGAGCTACCGGAGTTCGGCCAGAGAACGCTTGAAGTCTTACGCCAGCCTTTGGAGGACCACGTAGTGACTATAAGCAGGGCGCAGGGTTCTTTGACCTTCCCTGCCAACTTCATGTTGGTGGGAGCTATGAACCCATGCCCATGCGGATACTATGGCGATCCCACTCATCCTTGCACTTGCTCACCTTCGGTCGTTAGCCGCTACCAGAGGCGAATCTCCGGCCCGCTTCTGGACCGGATTGATATCTACGTAGAAGTGCCAAGGGTTGATTACGAGAAGCTTGTCTCTGACCAACCGGCTGAACCCTCAGCAAAGATAAGGGAGAGAGTGGAGAGGGCGAGGGCTATTCAGAGGAAGCGGTTTGAGGGCACAAAGCTGCTTTGCAATGCCGATATGGGGCCAGCGGAGATAAGGGAATTCTGCCCGGTAAGCGAGGCTGGGAAAAGTCTTTTGCGGGCAGCTATGACCCAGTTGGGGATGACAGCCAGGGCCTATCACCGTGTTCTTAAGCTTGCCCGCACCATAGCCGACCTTGAAGGCTCGCACGAAATCCTCCCTCACCACATTGCCGAAGCTCTGCAGTACAGGCCAAGAAGGGTAGCATAAAGCCCCATTTGGCTTTCATGCCGATTGAAATCGGCCCTTTTTGGCCTTCGGCTGATGGTCGGTCTGCGCCGACCTCCTATGACTTCCCCCGGGTGCGGGAAAACCCTGTAACCCCCTGCGAGAAGGTATGGGGGTCAGGGGGCGTGGGGGGTGTCCCCCAAAGTTTTAAAAATAGGGGGCGAGTTGCCAACTCTTGTAACCTGCCTCGGGTGGGACCCGAACGTTGGCGAACCCCCAGCCAACTGGGGTGGGCAAAATTGGGGGCCAGGGGGCGGAACCCACCCCCTATAACCACTCTGCGAGGATCCCGTAACCCCCCTACAAAGGTGGTAAATGGGGCCTGGGGTATGTGCTCCCAATGATTTCTAATCAAACCACTTCTATAAATCCTTCCCCCTCAAGAACCTCCCCTACAATCCAGTGCCACTCACCCTCCTCCTCAAGTTTCTCCATGAGTAAGGAGGCTCGTTCAGGAGGCACTGCTATAAGAAGCCCCCCAGAAGTCTGGGCATCAAACAGAAGGAGCTGCTCTTCCTCTTCAAGGTTGGATAAAAAGCGAACCCAAGGGTGGAAGAAGCGCTCGTTGGAATGGGTGCCGCCAGGGAAAAGCCATTGCTCGGCGTACTCTTTGGCTCCAGGGAGAAGCGGGATGCGTTCGTAGTAGAAGCGTAGGTTCACACCGCTCATGGCCGCTATGTCCCTGGCGTGCCCCAGGAAACCGAACCCCGTGATATCCGTAGCGGCCGAAACCCCTACCTCTTGCATTGCCTTTGCCGCCTTGCGGTTGAGCCGAAGCATTACTTCTACTGCAGCCTGGATGTGCTCCTCTTTGGCTAACCCAGCCTTCAAAGCTGTGGTTATAATCCCTGTCCCCAGAGGTTTGGTTAGGATTAAGACATCCCCTGGCCTTGCTCCGGCTTTGGTTATGACCTTCTGAGGGTGGACGGTTCCTACGACCGCCAGGCCATATTTTGGCTCCTTGTCATCCATTGTATGGCCGCCTACCAGGATTCCTCCGGCCTCGGCAACCTTATCGGCTCCTCCGCGGAGGATGGCTCCTGCTATGTCCGGTGGCATGTCGGGGGGAAGGCAAGTTATGTTGAGGGCCATGAGCACCTCACCACCCATGGCGTAGACATCGCTCATGGAATTGGCGGCCGCTATGGCTCCGTAAAGATAGGGGTCATCCACCACCGGAGCGAAAAAGTCGGCCGTGAAAATGAGGGCGAGCTCATCGTTTAGCTTGTAGACGGCAGCATCATCCCCTTCGCCAAGGCCTACTAAGAGGTTGGCGTAGGCTTCTTTTGGGAAAAGGTTTATTATGTAGCGCAGGACCTGCGCTAAGGCCTCAGGGCCTGTCTTCCCAGCTCAGCCTGCGCAGGTGGCAAGGGTGGTCAAGCGAGAGAAATCGCGTGGGCTCACTTTTCTTCCTCCCCAGGGTGATTTAGGGGGAAGAGGCCTAATCGCTACAGCCTCTCCCCCATGAGCTTTCATTTCTCAATCTTTACCACAAAACCTCCCTCTTTTTCTTCTACCTTCACTTTAAACCCGGCCTTCTGCGCTACACGCGAAACGTTGTCTCTGGAGGTGCCGGTATCAACCAGGACCTCAATGGGGAATTCTCCTTCTTCCATAGCCTTGCGGGCCAGAAGGACGGGCTGAGGGCAGGATAATCCTCTGGCATCTACTACCTTAGCCATGGCCCACCTCCTACTTTTCCCTCATGGTCCAGCCGATGGCGGCCACGATTATTAGCCCTACGATTACCGCTATTTGCCCCCATATGGAGGGGCCTCCGACCACCAGTTTGCCGTCCACAATCTTGTCGGGGACGCCGGCCAAGTTGAAGTTGTGGGCGAAGGCAGCCCCAACCAGCATCCCGAAGACGAACATGGCGGCATCACCATCACCTTCCCCAGCCATGAAGAACTGCCTTCCTGGGCATCCACCGGCCAAGGCGAAGCTCATCCCCGCCAGCACCATCCCCAGGAAGTTCCAGAGGTGGTTGGAATGGGCGATGGGTTGGGCAGCGAAGCCGGGATGGAACTTGCCGATGGCCAGGTTGACTAAGAAAGCAGCCGCGATGAAAGCCAGGACTCCGCTGAGCAGGTGGAAATCCCGCATTATGATGACATCACGTATAGCCCCCATAGTGCAGAAGCGGGTCCTCTGGGCCAGGAACCCGGCCACAATCCCTACCACCAGAGAAATGAGGATTGGAGCATGCAGGGAACCAGGGCCGGATTTGCTGAAGAATATTGGGGCATTTTCACCGAAGCTCACCCGGAAAACGAGCAGTAGCAAGAGTATCAAGGCGAAGGCCGGCATCACCAATCCCACGGCCGTACCTGTGGGCCTGGAGCGGCCGAGGCTGTAGCCTCGCTTGAGGAAAAAGACCCCTATGGCCACCCCTACGATGAAGCCGGCTATGCCCAAAAGGGCGTTGAGGTCACCGCCGGCCAGACGGAGGTAAGCCCGCCAGGGGCAACCAAGGAAAACCAAAGCCCCGATTATGGCGAAGAAGCCCAATACAAACCTTATGATTGGAGCAGAGCCAGAGCGGGGCTTGAACTCTTTGAAGAGAAGCGCCCCCAGCAGAGCCCCGAATACGAAACCTATTAGCTCTGGCCTTATGTATTGCACTGGGGCAGCCCTGTGGAGGCCCAGAGCGCCGGCTGTATCCCTGGTGAAGCAAGCGACGCATACCCCCATGTTTGGCGGATTGCCCCAGAGGACCAGTAGGGCAGCCAGCGCCCCTATTATGGCTCCGGAGACTATTATCCCGATGCGGCTGGCGAAGAAACTGCTCATAGTTTACCTCCTGGGCTAAATTTTGTGCACCCCTTCAATCCTGACCCCTTTGCTTTCCAAGAGGGCCAGGAGGGCTTCCCTATCTTCCCAGCGGAACCGCAAGGCTGTCCCGCAATCGGAGCTTATATGGCGGGGGGTCGGTATGAGCTTGACCTCAAATCCCCCTTCTTTAGCTACTTTCTCTGCCTTCAGGGCCCAACTTGTGGAGTAAAAGACAATCACGCCGTATTCCATAGCCAACCTTATACGCTTATAATCTTCCCCGCCTTAAGGAGGGTCTCAGCGATAGAATACATGTTGGAAACAGAGCCTACGGCTACTTTATCGGTCAGGCCAAAATAGTTCAGGCATGTCCCGCAGATGAGGATTTCTACCCCCTTCTCTTCCAGGGCCTTTAAATCCTCAAGAACGGGGGAGCCTTCTACCGTAAGCTTCACCCCAGTGTTGATGAAGATGAGGGTGTCGGGCAGAGGTTCAACCTCGTTTAAGGTGTGGAGGAAGCCGCGGATTAGGATTTCTTGCAGCTCTTCGGGTCCTCTTCCAACCCCGTAGGCGGGTATAAAAACAACGGTTGGGCCTGACGGGGCAGCACCTGCGGTGAGCGTTTCTGCTTTTGTCTCCCGGCGAAGGTGGAGGTAGATATCCTCGCCCTTTTCTTCCACCTCTACTTTGAACCCCTCTTTCCGAGCCACGCGGGAGACATTATCCCTGGCCGTTGGGTTGTCCACAATTACGGTCAATTCATCAGCTTCGGCCATGGCTTTGCGTGTCAGAACGACCGGCTGGGGGCAGGAAAGACCTCTTGCATCAATTACTTTAGGCATATTTCACCTCCTGGCAATCTTTCTTACAGCTTCTACTGCTTTTTCCACTTCCTCAGCGGTATTGAAGATGCCTGGGGCAAAACGCACAGTCCCTTTCGGGAAAGTCCCGATGGTCTTGTGGGCTGAGGGGGCACAATGGAGGCCGGGCCTGCACATTATCCCAAACTCCTCATCCAGCCTCAGGGCCACTTCGGAAGGCTCCATCCCCTCAACGTTGAAGGATACAATCCCAACCCGCAGGTAGAGGTCGCTCGGGCCGTAGACCTTAACCCCTTCTATGGAGGAGAGGCCTTCCAAGAGCCTGGCCGTAAGCTCCAGCTCATGGCGTCTAATTTCTTCCACCCCTCTTTCCAGGACGAAGCGCACGCCTGCTCCTAAGCCTGCTAATCCCGCCGCATTCTGGGTTCCGCTCTCGTACTTATCGGGGAGGAAATCAGGCTGTTCCTCAAGCTCGCTGCGGGAGCCAGTGCCTCCTCTCTTGAGGGGCCTTAGCTCTTCCAAAGGCACCCTCGGCCCGATGTACAAGCCCCCGGTTCCAGTAGGACCAAGAAGGCCTTTGTGGCCAGTGAAGGCTAAGAAGTCAATGTTATCGGCCTCTACGTCAATGGGATAGGCTCCAGCCGTCTGGGCAGCATCAACCAAGAGGAAAATCCCATGCCGGCGGGCGATTTCCCCTGCTTCCCTTATGGGAAGGAGTGTACCGGTAACGTTAGAGGCATGGTTGAGGACGATGAGGCGGGGATTGGGGCGAATGGCTTTTTCTATCTCAGCTGGGTCAAGCAATCCTTCCGGGGAGCATGGGATTACTGAAACCCTAACCCCCTCCCTTTCCAAAGCCCGAAGTGGCCGCATCACCGAATTGTGCTCCATAGAGCTTGTTATAACGTGATCCCCTGGGCGCAGGAAACCCTTTAGGACCAAGTTCAGCATTTCTGTAACATTGTGGCCGAAGACGATGCGGAGGGGGTCGGATACGTGGAAAAGTTCAGCCAAGGCTTCCCTTGTCTGGTACACAATCCGGCCGGCTTCTACTGATAAGCGGTGGCCGGAGCGGCCAGCGTTAGCTCCGATGTGAGTAAGGAAGTGGGCTATAGCCTCCACCACTTGAGGTGGCTTTGGGAAAGAAGTGGCAGCGTTATCAAGGTAAATAAGGCTCATCATCTCCTCCCCAAGCCCTGGAGCTACCCACCCTTCAGGCCTGGGGAGGCTTTAAGAGGCTATGAGAGGTAACCTCCCCGGACCTTAAAGCCGTCCGGGCGGGTTAAAATATAAAGCCGGGAATCCCGACGCATCACGTGCGCCTGGCCTGTTTCCCGGCCTCAAAGGTATCAAATTAAGAACCTAAGGACCATAAGCTTTCTCCCCCAGGTTTTTCGCCTCAATTATATCTGCACCCTTAGAATTTGTCAAAGTAGCACTGCTTTCAAAGTCACGCTGGCTTAGGCAGAGGGCCGAATTTGACTTGACCGGTTTCTGCGATTAAAATACTTCAAGTTTCAAAAAGGAGAAGCTTATGGAAGAGCAGAAGAAGTTTCAGGAAGAATTGGCAGCCATTGAGGGCGAAATTGTGGGGGACATTTCAGCCCAAGAGGTCAAGATGAACCAGAGCGGGGCCTCCCATATTTCGGCCTCAAAGGTGGAGATGGTTCAATCAGGGGCGGAGGTCATAAACTCCCAAAAGGTTGAGGCTAAGCACAGCTTGGCACTGGTCGTTAGGTCCGAGGAGAGCTCTTTTGAGGGAAGCCGCCTTGGTTTCGTTAAAGCGGAGAAGGCGGAGGTTTCCAATTCAAGGGTTGGCATTGCCTTCTGCCAGAGCATGAAAGTTCAGGATGGAAAAGCCTTCCTGGTCATAGCTAAGGAGATGGCGGGAACTATGGAGACAACTTTTGACGGTGCTACAGCCTTCAAGTTCGGCCTTGGGCTGGGCTTGGCTTTGGGGCTTATTTCCATCGTAAGAAATTGGCTTAAGGAGGGTTAGG
>CAZPWR010000233.1:0-3841 GCA_964590555.1 uncultured Anaerolineae bacterium
GCTCAGGAGACAGCTAAAGAGCTGGCTTGGGAAGCCGCATCCATGGCCCTGGAATCGTGCGAAATGACCCTGGACGATATTGATTGCGTGGTCCTCGGTTCTGCTCCCGATGCCTTTGACGCTGTCCACATGAAATCCGAATACCTTTCGGATGGGGCAGGGGCCTGGGGTAAGCCCTACATCCGCTGCTACGTTGGCGGAGGAACTGGGGTTTTTGCTGTAATCCAGGGCTGGTACCACGTGGCTTCGGGAGTATTTGACACCTGTCTTGTGGTCTGCGAGGAAAAGATGTCCTCTTGTATGCCTCACCCCCAAGGGGCATTCCTCACCATCTTTGACCACACAACTGAAAGGCCTTTGGGACCCAACCTTCTCTGGATTTTCGCCCTGGAAATGAATGCCTACATGACCCGCTATGGCCTAAGGAAAGAAGACATAGCCTACGTTACCGTTAAGAACCGTCGCAACGCTGCCGACCACCCCTGTGCCTTGCTGGGCGACCCCAACATAACTGTGCAAGACGTGCTTAACTCCGAAGTTTTGGCTTGGCCGGTCCAGCGCTTGGATGTAAGCCCTATCTCCGATGGTGCGGTGGCGGTTGTCCTTGCTGCCGAGCATGTAGCCCGCCGCGTCACAAATAAACCAGTTTGGATTGAAGGGGTGGGCTGGTGCCTTGATACCACTTATTGGACCAACCGCGACCTTTCTTATCCTGTTTACGTGGAAGAAGCAGCCAGGATGGCCTACAAGATGGCTGGGATAAAGGAGCCGCGGAAGGAAATCCACGTAGTAGAGCCTTATGACCCCTTTGACTACAAAGAGCTCCATCACTTGGAGGGATTACTTCTTGCTGACAGGGGCAAGGCTCCCGAAGATGCAGCCAGGGGGCGCTTTGACCGGGATAAGGAAAGCGAGCCCGATTGGCTTCCCAGCTCCCCCTCGGGTGGGCTTCTGGGAGTAGGTAACCCGATTGCAGCGGCTGGCTTGATGAAGGTAGCCGAAATCTTCTGGCAGCTCAGGGGAGAAGCTGGGAAGAGGCAAGTTCCGGGTAACCCTAAGCGTGGTCTTGCCCAGGCTTGGGGTGACCTAATGCAAGTGGCTACAGTGGTGATACTTGGGATATGAGGCCGGCGATTTTAGTCCACGGAGGCGCGGCCAAGGTCCCGCCTGAAATCCTGGCAATGCGGGAAGAAGGGTGTCGCAGAGCGGCCCTCAGAGGGTTTGAAATCCTGAAGAAGGGTGGTTCGGCCTTGGATGCAGTGGAAGAAGCGGTGAGAGCGATGGAAGAGGACCCAATCTTCAATGCGGGGAGGGGTTCTGCCCTAACTCGTGAAGGCCAGATAGAGATGGATGCGGCCATAATGGATGGCTCAACCCTAAAAGCGGGGGCGGTTGGGGCGGTGCGCGCTGTCCTCCACCCTGTATCGTTGGCTCGGCTGGTGATGGAGAGAACCCCTCATGTCTTAATCGTGGGGGATGGGGCTTTGAGGCTGGCCAGGCTGTATGGCTTTGAAGAAGTGCCTCTGGAAAGCCTGATAACGGAAAGGCAGAGAGCTCAGTGGAAAAACGCAGGCTCTTTCCCTTATGAGGGTGATACTGTGGGGGCAGTGGCTATAGATGAGAAGGGCAACTTAGCGGCTGCTACCTCCACCGGAGGCCTCATCGGCAAATTGCCTGGCCGCATCGGTGATACGCCCCTCATAGGCTGCGGAACCTACGCTGATAATTTAACCGGGGCTGCTTCTGCTACAGGAGTAGGGGAAGCGATAATAAGGGTAGTCCTGGCAAAGACCGCTTGTGACCTTTTAGGGCAGGGCCTGTCTCCTGAGGAGGCAGCTCAGGAAGCTATTAGGATACTTGAGAGAAGAGTGGGCGGGAAAGGCGGTATAATCCTCATAGACCGGCAAGGCCGCTTAGGTTGGGCTTACAACACGGAATGTATGCCAATTGCCTTTGAGGTCGGGCTATGAAGAACGTAGATGTGGATCAAGCTTGGAAATTAGCGGAAAACGTAATTTACATCGCCGTAGGTTTGCTTTTAGTCGCAACTGCAGTCGTGGTCCTCTTTGAAGCGACCAAAGGGTTTGTCTCAGCGGTCTTAGAAGGGGCCTTGGCTCAAGAAGTCCTCCATATCCTTGATAGCCTGCTTTTAGTCTTGATGATAGTTGAAATCCTTCACACTGTTGGCATATCAGTCCGGCAACATGAACTCACTTGCGAGCCTTTTCTGATAGTGGGGCTAATAGCTACGGTGCGGCGTATCCTCATCATTACTGCCGAGCAATCCCGGCTCATGTTGGAAGGGAATTTGGAAATGTTCAGAGCAATCCTGCTGGAATTAGGCGTTCTCACCTTAATGGTCTTGGTAATCGTTGCCTCTCTTTACATTTTGAAACGCCGCCCTATCAAATCCTAAATTAGGAGGCTGTCCATGAGCATGCACATAAAGGAGTTTCCGGGGACATACGCCAAAGAAGAGGACTTTGCTGAGGGCAAAATCCTCTACACCCTTTGGTATCCCAAGCTTCATTACGCTTGGGATGCCGGAGTAGCCATAGGCCGCTACTTGGCCGAACTTAAAGAGGGGCGTATCATCGGGCGGAAATGTCGGAAATGCCGCCGGATAATGGTCCCCCCAAGGATGTTCTGCGAGCACTGCTTCCGCCCTACCGATGAATGGGTTTACCTTAAAGATACGGGCACCGTGCTCACCTTCTCCATTTGCTACGTGACCTGGGATATGGTGCGCATTAAAGAGCCTCAAATCCCGGCTGTTATTCAGATTGATGGAGCCTCCAAAGGTATGGGGATAATGCACCTTTTGGGAGAAGTGGACCCGGAGAAAGTGCATGTTGGCATGCGGGTTAAAGCAGTTTGGAAGCCGCCGCAGGAGCGGGAAGGAGCAATAACCGATATCCTCTACTTTAAGCCACTGGAATGAGGAGGCTTGCTATGGCTACTTTGGAAAAAGTTGAGCGGATTACAGAAATCAAGGCTTGGCGGGGGGAAATACCCCTCTACGGCCGATACACTGCGGGGATAGCCGGAGAGCGCTTTTTCCGAGAGATTAAGGACAATGCCCGGATAATGGGAACTAAATGCTCCCGGTGCGGAATCTTATACGTCCCTGCTCGCCTCTACTGCGAGCGCTGCTTCTCTAAACTTGAGGAATGGATAGAAGTCCCACCGCGGGGAGAGGTCCATACCTTTACCGTACTCCACTTGGATTTAGAGGAAAATCCCCTGGAAAAGCCCCAAATCCTGGCCTTTGTAAAGCTTGAGGGGGCGGATGGAGGGCTTGTCCATTACTTAGGGGAAGTGGAGCCAGAGGAAGTCTACATAGGGATGAAAGTAGAAGCAGTCTTCAAGCCTAAGGAAGAACGCCGAGGGGAAATCACAGACATAAGATACTTCAGGCCCATAGGAGGGGAATATGCTGGAATTTGAGATAGTGGAAGAAGGGCAAGGGAAGCTCATCCAGCCTCCGGACATTGAAGCCTTCAGGGAGTGGAACCGTCAGAAGCCCAAGGCTTTGGTAGATAAGCTCATGACGGAACAAGAGGCCATAAGCCGTTTCGTCCACGATGGCGATTACTTGGCCACCGAACTTTATGGAACCGTTCGCTGCCCAATGTCCCTTACGCGGGAAATAATCCGTCAAGGGAAGAAAGACCTCCGAATTGCTGGGCAAGGGGTTTTAGAATTGGATTTGCTCTTGGCCGCGGGCCTGGTCAAGCAAGTAGAGATAACTTACATAGGCTTGGAGGTGTACGGGGTTTCAAATGCCTTGCGGCGGGCAGTGGAGAGCGGCCAAGTTGAGGTTGTCTCCGACTGGTCCAAC
>CAZPWR010000234.1:0-5208 GCA_964590555.1 uncultured Anaerolineae bacterium
GTGAACATGCTTAGCGTCCAGGACTCCTTCGCCGCGTGGAAGATTTTCGCCAGCGGGATGATGGCGTGCTCGCCGACCACCGGCACGTAGAGGACGCGCGCCGGTTCATCCACTGGAATGCGCAGGTCGGGGATGCCCCACTCTTGCCGCAGCCGCCCTTCCAGTTCCCGAATCTGGCCCACGTAGAACTCTTTAAGGGCGTCAATGATTTCCCCTTTGTTGACCTCAGCATTGCCGATTTCGGCCACCATCTCCATCCCCATCCCTTCTTTGAGCAGGGCGTACCGGCCCACGCTGACCAGCAATGCCGTGTCTAAGTTAAAGGGACAGAAGACGGAGCACCGTCGGCAACCTGTGCACTCCCAGAGAGCCTGTCGGAGTTCGGAGACCATCCGCTCCTCGGCTATGTCAGTCTCCCGGTACCAGCCCAGGAGTCCTTGCCGACCGTTGCCCCCTTGCTGGAGCAATTTCTTGACCAGCATCATTCGGTAGGCTGGGATGTGAGCGGGATTGCCCGATACGGCGTAGAAGTGGCAGGCGTCCACGCAGGCCCCGCAGCGGACGCAGATGTCCTGGTAGTACTGAAGCGGGCGGTTAATGCGTTGACGAACTACTTCCAGGAATTTGGCTAACATAGCATCCTCCTAACTCCGAGCGACCATCTTAGAGAGCACTGAGCCGATAATGTGGCTCAGTTTCCCGAAGGGGAAGTAGACCATCAACAACTGGGCCAGGGCGAAGTGCCAGATGAACGCGGGCCCCGCGCTCTCCGGGACTGGCTGCCATCGGAAGGAAGCCAATCCGGCGAAGAACCGGTGCAGTTCCTCCACCTCCACCGTCCGCAGAAAGCGCATGTGGAACCCGGTCAGGGCGATACCGATGAGGAGAAAGAGGACGAAGAAGTCCTCCGGAACAGAGAGCCACTTGACCGCGCCGCTCCATCGCCGGGCCAGAAGGTAGAAGAGGGGAACCATGAAAAGGGTGCCTGCAGTCGTCCCAGCGATGGCGGAGAAGGTATGCAGTTGCTCCTTGCCCCAGTTCAGCAATTTCCAGAGGAAGTAGAAGTCGGTGAAGACCCGGATATGGCCGATCAGAACGAACAGGAGACCTAAGTGCATGATGAAGCCACCGGCCCAGAGGAGCGGGTTGACCCGCAGGAGCCCCTTCAGGGTGAACATATCCACCAGCGCGTCCATAAGCCGTCCCAGGCGGCTCTGGGGACGGGGGAAAAGGGAGAAGTGGGCTGGGGCCGGCTTCTTTTGCCACCACCGATAAACCCTGTAGGCCAGTCCACCGAAGAAAACGGCAACAGCAATATAGGGAGTAATGTAGTAAAATAGAAAAGCCAAGGTCGTCATAGATACCTCCGTGTTCGGTTACTTCACGCGGCGGATGTAGAACTTGAAGACGCCCTCGCCCTTCTCCATGCCTAAAAGTTCGTGGCCTGTGCTCTTGCACCAGGCCTGGATGTCGGCGACGGAGCCAGGGTCAGTGGCCAGCACTTCCAGAACGCCACCTACGGAGACGTTCTTAATCTCCTGGCTGGTCTTGACTACGGGCATGGGGCACTTAAGCCCGCGCGCATCTAAGGTCTTTTCGGGTGTGTATTCGGCCATTTTCTGCCTCCTGTTTAAGATTCAACGTAAATGACGTTGTAAAAATCTTTGCGCTTCTTGCGCTTAGATAAACAGCGTAATGTGCGATTTATTGGCCTCAGCGATGAAAGTCGCTGCGCCTACTACATCGGACACTTCGTCAATCAAGTCTTCCCGGCGGATGCCCATGACCTCCATGCTCATCTGGCAAGCCAGGAGTTTAACTCCCAAATCTACCGCCATCTTCCGTAGTTCTGGCAAAGGCGTAACGTTTTGCTGCTTCATCATTTGCTTGAACATCCACCGGCCAAGTCCGCCCATGCTCAGTTTGCTTGGATTAAGGCCATTGATGTCTTTGAGGAAAAAGCTAAGCATGCGCTGGAATAAGGTTTTGCCTGTAGGCACCTTCTTTTTTATAGCCTGTAGGCCCCAGAAGGTGAAGAACATTGTGGTATCAATGCCGCTGGCAGCAGCGGTGGTAGCAATGATGAAAGCTGCCATTACCTTATCCATATCACCGCTGAAGACAACTATAGATGCTTTTTTGGCTTCATGTTCATGCTCGCTCATTTTTCCTCCTCCTCAGTAAATTGACGAACGAGCTCAGCATGTTGAGCAAGTTGAGCTCTGAGCACATCCCGCAGAAGGTCCAAGGCTTGGATAACCCTATCATCGGCGAGGGAATAGTAGATGGCTGTACCTTCTTGGCTGGCAACCACTAAACCGCGCTCGCGCAGGACTTTGAGGTGGTGGGAAACAGCGGGTTGGGGTAAAGATAAAGCTTCGGCCAATTCTGTCACTCGCCGTGGGCCCTCGGAAAGGGCGTAGAGAATGAGGATACGCTTAGGGTCTGCCAGGGCCTGGCATACTTGCGCATGTAGAAAAGCTATTTCCTGACGTAGACTGGACGTAATAGGCATGTGAATGAACCAATATTTAAATATTTGAATGCAGCCTGATTATACCACACTTGCGGGAAAAATGCAAGCAAAGGTATGCCATGGAAGTTTGCCCAAAGCTCGCCATTAGTCTCCTTCCCTGGCTTTTAAAGCCGACTGAACCAAACTTTCATTAAAATTGTACCTGGCAGGGATAAAAGAAGGGACCAATTGCGCTGCGAGAGGAAGCCAAGGGGTTTTGTTAGGCATACTTTTCAAGAATGGCCCAAAAACATAGGGGGCAGCATAGGCTGATTACAAGCCAAAGGCTTGTATAAGAAGCCTTAGGCTTTGAAAGTTTGACGCATTGTGGTAAAATATAAAAAGACAACTCCATTCAGGAGGCTGGTTGTGGAAGACGTAGTCCTGGAAGGTATCGGCACCTTTAAGGAGCTGAGCGAAAAAGCACCAAAGCTGGAAGGCCTTCCCAGTGGAGTGGATGGCTTGGATGAACTCTTTTTCACCACTGTAGTTAAGGACGGTAAGGTGGTTAAGAAACCCTTGGGAGGAATACCTCGCTATTCGGTTTGGAACATAACCGGTGTGGCCGACACCGGTAAAAGCGTCTTGGCGGAGCAATTTGTCCTAAAGCAAGCTGCTCTTGGACATACCTGTATTTTCGCTACACTTGAGAGTCCCGCCGCATTTGTGGCCATGGGACTTAAAAACAGGTGCTTAGCGATGGGCTTAGACCCTGAACTGGTGGAAGAAAGGATTATTTTCCTTGACGGAGCCTCCTATTCCCAGTTACGCACCAGCCTTCAGACTTTCCTCAACACCCTTGCTTATGCTATCCGTACCTATCGCAGCCAAATTGTAGTGGTGGATTCAGTCACTGGACTTTACGAGACAAAAGAGATGATTGCGCGGGATATAGTGCGGGGGGTCTTCAATTTCTTAAAGAAATGGCATCAAACGGCTTTGCTCATTTCGCAAAAGCGCAGCGGCCATGAGGACCTCACCGCAGAAGCAGCTGGAGGTTACGCCGTGAGCCACATCGTTGATGGCTCAATGGTGCTTTCCAAAGTCCTGATTACCAACCGTTATGAGGCCAGCTTTTACCGTAAACCTGTAGGCGAAATCGTAAGGCTATTCCGTATTGATGGCTGCAGGCTTTGCGGCCACGATACATCTACCCACATTATGGAAATAACCGATGAAGGTTTAGTGCGCATAGGCCCCGCTTTATCCGAAATCTTATCCCGTCCTTCCGGAAAGGAACAATGAAGAAAGGAGGTGAGGGACTATGAAGGTTGTGGAGCCTGTGCAATTTGCGCTTGATGATTTGGCGATGAAGGTTTTCTTGGAGGCCATAAATCTTGCCGGTGGACCCCGGAAATTGATTGAGTACAGGCGCCTCACTTGGTTGCCAAGCCTTGCAGAGGCTGCATACGCTGTAGTTCTGGCCAATGAGGAGAAGAAGACTGAGGAAGAAATAGCTGCTTTTCTGGGAATGACCAAAATTTCAGTTCGTAACATCCTCCGGGCCAGCCCTGAAGATGTGCTCAAGCGTTTGGAGGGGGATATAAAAGGGCAAAGGCGCTCTCACATAGCAGGCGGGCTGGCTAAGCTCGCTTATGAACGGGTGAAGAGCGCTTAACAATACGGCTCTGGCTCTGAGAGCCAAAGAGCCAGGGCCGTTAAAATCTAAGCTTTTCCTTTTATGGCTTCGTAGATAGCAATGATGTTTGCTTTGTGGACTGGTTCTCCTATCGCGCCTATGGCCAAGGGTGATTTGCCGAATTCTTCCATGTTGATTTTAAGCAGGCTTTCCAGGGGCCGCTTCTTGCTTATGGCTTCGGCTACTTTGGCCTTGAGCTTCTGAAGGTAGCGGATGTTGTCCTCTATCATCTCCATTATTTCGCCTTTGAGCAGGACGCCACCGTGCCCCTGGACTACATACTCTAAGTTGAAGTTTTTCAGCGCTTCCAGGGAGGCAATGGTTAGGTCTACATCGCCATCCGCTACCAAAGGTATGGGCATGAGGAGGTCGCCGGCAAAAAGGGTCTTCTCTTCCTGGATGTAGACGGCTATGGAGTCGTGAGAGTGGCCGAATAGTTCAAACAGGTAAAGGTTCAAGCCGCCTACGTTTAAATTCATGGCGCCGGTGAAGGTTATGGATGGGAGGATTATGGAAGCATCTTCCAGCTCAGAGTGGAGGTCTTTAATCTCAGCAAGCTTTCTGGCCCCTTCACGCGCCAAAAGGGTCCTGGTCCTTTTGTGGGCAATTATTTCCGCACTTTCCAAAAGGTAACTGCCCAGGGTGTGATCGGCGTGGTAATGGGTAAGGATTAAGTATTTTATACCCTCTGGGCATTCTTTGAGGGCAGCCTTCTTCAGTTCTAAGGTCTCGGAGGGGAATGGAAGGGTGTCTATCACCACTGCCCCCTCAGGAGTTGCTATAAAACCAGCGGTCACTTCGTAATAAAGGTCGCTGACAAAAGCATATATGTTGTCGGAAACCCTGTCCTTTATCACTTCCCTCCTCCTTGCTCAAGTTGAGAGATGAAGCTTTCCAGCATGGGTTTATCAGAAGGAGGAGCAAGCCTAAGGGCTTCGCGAGCCTCAGCTAAGGCCTGATCAGTAAGGCCTAACTGGCTATAAAGCAAGGCAAGGTTCCGATGGCTTACGTAGTCGTTAGGAGCGAATTCCAGCACTTTCCTGTTGGCTTCTAC
>CAZPWR010000235.1:0-1676 GCA_964590555.1 uncultured Anaerolineae bacterium
TGAGCTTGCGCACAAGTTCCGGCGGTACTCCACCGATGGAGTAATCCGGATAGATTGAGGGGAAAACTAATAGGCCGCTGACATGCTTTACAAGGAAAGATTCTGCGGCAGCTTTGGTTACATCCTGCGGTTTCATCCGGAGGAAAGAGGGGTCAACTCTGCTTATAGGCAGGCCAAGCTGAGAGGCCGCGGCCAGACCATAGGGTTGCATGTCTAACAAGATGGTCTTTGAGCCTCCCTTAGCCAAAGCCACTCCTACATTAACGGCAACAGAAGTAACGCCAACCCCGCCTTTAACCCCGATGAAGGTAATGACTTTACCCTTGGGGACTTCTACCACTGCCCTGGCTAAGAGAGCCTTAACTGTAGCCACAAGTTCGGCCGGAAGGACGGGCTTGGTAAGGTAATGGTCGGCTCCGGCTTCGTAGCCAGCGATTCGGTCCTCGGGCATAGCTTTGGCTGTGAGCATTACCACTGGGATTTTAGCTGTCGCGGGATTGGCCCTTATCCTCCGGCAAACTTCGTACCCGTCCATCTCCGGCATCATTATGTCCAAGATAACCAGGTCAATCTTTTCCCTATCCAGAATCTCCAGGGCCTCTTTACCGCTCAAAGCTGGGGCAACCTCGTAGCCTTCTTTGAGGAGGATGTAGCCCATAAGCTTCACCGCTTTGGGGTCGTCATCAACCAAAAGGATTTTAGGCATCCCTTCTCTCCTTAATCAAAGGATAGCTTTACTGAAAGCTTAGCACAAAATTTGCTACTTGACAAGGGTTAAGGTATGGGGGTGGAAAATCCCCGTTTCCCCGCTTCCGTTGGCCAGGGGTTAGGGGCTACTGGATGGGGTCGGGGAAGGCTTTTCCCCACACCTCCGGTTAAGATTTCCGGCGCATTGCTCTATAGTGGATAGCTTCACCGTAGAAAGCGGCCTTGGCTGCTTCCATCAAGGCTTCGGACAGGGAAGGGTGGGGATGGACTGTCCAAGCCAAATCTTGAGCTTTAAGGCGCAACCGTACCGCCAGGGCAAGCTCGCCTATCAGTTCTCCAGCCCATGGGCCCATTATGTGGGCTCCGATGAGCTCCCCAGAGCCCTTTAAGTAAATCAGCCGCACAACCCCTTCGGCTGAATCCATGGCCCAGGCCCTGGCGTTAGCGGTGAAGGGGAAGCTGGCCACTTCGTAATCTATCCCCTCTTCCTTAGCCGCCTCTTCCGTATAGCCAACCCCGGCGATTTCTGGCAAGGTGTAGATGCAGTAGGGGATGGCGCGATAGTCAGCAGTCCGCTTGTGGCCAAGGGCGTTTTCAACCGCTATCTCTCCCTCGTAGGAGGCTTTGTGGGCCATGAGGGCCCCGCCTACACAATCCCCCGCAGCGTAAATGTGGGGGATTGAGGTCTGCAAGGAACCGTTAACCTTAACAGAACCTTTCTCTACATTGACCCCGACCCCTTCAAGGTTGAGGTTGCGGGTGTATGGCCTTCTTCCTACCGCAAGTATAACTTTATCGGCCAGAAGCTGGAGGGGCTGCTCTCCGCTGCCCGTCACCTTGAGTTTATCCCCTTCTTGCTCTATCGCTTCTACCTTGAAGTAGGTTATGACTTCACCCCCTCGCTTTTTGATTAAGGCCAGGAATCTGGAAGCGATGGCGCCATCGGCTGGGGGGAGGATGCGGGGGAG
>CAZPWR010000236.1:0-3198 GCA_964590555.1 uncultured Anaerolineae bacterium
GCCTCAGGTTACGGATTGCTTACGGTTAGGGAAAATCTGTGGATGTTTGCCCAATTTTATGGAATCTCAACCTCCGAGGCCAACCGCCGCATTGAGGAACTTCTGCACCGCGTCGGCCTGACCGAATGGATGCACACCAAGACTTCCCAGCTCTCTACCGGCATGCGCCAGAAGATGAACGTTGTTAGAGGGTTTCTTACAGACCCTGAAATCCTTTTCTTAGATGAGCCAACACTCGGCCTTGATGTGAACGCTGCTCGCCAAATCCGGCAGTTCATAAGGGAATGGCTGGAGGAGCATCCTGGCCGCACTATCCTCCTAACCACCCATTACATGCAGGAAGCAGAAGAACTCTGTGACCGAGTGGCTATAATTGACCAAGGGAGGATAGTAGCCTGTGATTCCCCGGCCGCTTTGAAGCAGCGACTTCGCCAGGAAGCTTTGTTTGAGCTGGAAATTACGTATCCTCAAGGATTGGCATCGGAAGCTTTGGAGGCAATTCCTGGGGTTCCCCGTGCAATCTTAGCTGAAACCGATGGAGGCGCAAGGCTCAACTTGGCCCTTAAAGATGAATCAGCTCTCGCTGAAGTTATACGTACCTTGACCACTCATTCAATTCAAGTCCGCCATCTGACTAAAAAAGAACCAACTTTGGAAGACGTCTTTGTAGAGCTGGTAGGCCGGCCGTTTAAAGAGGTGGAAGAGAATGAAGGCTAAAGCTACAGGCTGGAAGTTGTTTTTAAAAACGGTGATAGCCCGTGCCTATCCAAGGATTATAGCTCAGCAGAGGGAAAGGTCGTGGATATTCTTTGATGTTTTCCTTTCACTCCTTGCGGTCTCGGCTTATGTCTTCATCTACCGGGCTATCAAGGCGCCAGAAGAGTACATAGGCTTCGTAGTTTTAGGCGGAGCTATGACCGCTTTCTGGCTGAATGTGCTTTGGAGCATGTCTACCCAATTTTATTGGGAGAAGGAGACGGGCAATCTCCCGCTTTACATAATATCACCAGCCCCTAAGATGGCCATCCTTTTGGGCATGGCTTTGGGGGGCATTGTGGGCACTTCCCTCAGGGCCGCCACGATTATCCTTGTAGGTAGCATCCTTTTCCAAGTGCATTTCTCCGTGGCCAACGTCCCGCTCTTAGTGTTGGTCTTCTCCCTTACCCTTGTGGCTTTATATGGCCTTGGGATGATGAATGCTTCTCTTTTCCTCTTGTGGGGAAGGGAGGCTTGGCATTTGGCCAGCTTAGCCCAAGAGCCAATCTACCTTTTATCGGGCTTCTATTTCCCAATCAAGAGCTTAGGGTTTTGGGTAGCTGCAGTCGCTTCTTTGATACCCCTAACCCTTGGCCTTGACGCCATGCGCCAGCTGCTATTCCCCTCTGGCGCTTCCTTGGGCTTCTTGGACGTTCGCATAGAATCGGCAATCCTTGGAGTTATGAGCGTGTTATTCCTGATTGCAGCCCGTTTGCTTCTGGATTACATGGAGAAGATAGCTATACGGGAAGGTAAACTGCTGGAGATTCACCAATGAAATCCCGTCTGGTTCAAATTTGGCGTTCGTTCTGGGTAGCTACGTGGCTTGGGTGGCAGATTGAGTCCAATTGGACAGACCCGCTGCTTTTTGCCATTTACTCCATAATAAAGCCCATCGCTTCGGCAGCAATCCTGGTGGTGATGTATGGGGTAATAACAGGGGGACGCTTTTCAGAGCCCATTTTCCCCTACATTTACTTGGGCAATGCTTTCTACATTTACGTGGGCTCAGTCATGGTTGGCATATCCTGGGCAGTGATAGATGACCGGGAGCATTATCGCACCTTAAAATACATTTACGTTGCTCCCGTTCTCATTCCTTTCTACTGGCTTGGCCGAGGGGTAGCCCGTTTCCTCACTGGTTCCTTCGCCGTTTTTATAACTCTTGCTTCCGGGATGCTTTTCCTGCGTTTACCTATCAATCTTGCCCACGCTAACTGGCCCCTTTTCCTGCTTTCGCTGACTTTAGGGATAGTGGTATTGGCTTTTATGGGGCTTATTTTGGCCAACATAAGCCTCCTTGTGGCCCATCACTTTTTCCTGATAGGAGAGGCGGTGGCAGGAGCTCTCTTCCTTTTCAGCGGAGCTGTTTTCCCGCTGGAGGTTTTGCCTATGTGGCTGCGCCCTTTGGGCTTCATCATGCCAATAACCTACTGGTTAGAATTGCTACGCCGTTCACTCCTTCCAAGCGGGGTTAAAGCTTTCCCTACTCTCGCTTCTCTGAGTAACGGAGCATTGCTGGTAATACTGCTGGGGCTCTCGGTTTTCTTTGGAGCTGTGGCTTTGGCTTCCTTTAAACTGTGCGACTTTTTAGCCCGAGAGCGCGGGCTTATTGACCGTACTACAAATTATTAAACTGGGGGATGAAATAGCATTTCGCCCCTACTTGCCTTGCAGTGACTTCGGGTATGCCGCGCCACGCATCAGCAGAGGTAAATGCTGACTTCAGTCGGTATTATGGCGGGCAGGCCCTTGGGGAAAAACGGTTTAAGCACTGCTAAGATGCTTCGGCCAAAACCTTTCACTAAGGGGGCAGTGAAGGAGGAAAGCCTCGTTTCAAGAATGGCTTTCCTTAAATGGTCCCACCTCAGCCAATTTACCCCCAGGGCATAATCCAAAAAGATGAGCAAAAGGCTGATGATAACCAAAGCGAAGAGAAACCCAAAAACCATCCCCCCTAATCTATCGGCAAAGCTGAGGTAGCGAGCTTTAGGGGGCTTGAAGAAATCCATGGCGAAGAAGAAAAAGGCGAAGAAAGCTCCTACGAGGAGCAAGGTGAAGACCGTTATCTCCAAAAAAGGCAATGGTAAGTGGAAGCGGGCGGCAAGCCAGCGGGCAGGCTTTTGGAAAAGCAGTGTGCTTACCAAGGCGGCGAGGTAGAGGCACGTAAGCTCAATGGCTTCCCGGAGCGTCCCCTTGCTGAAGCCCCAGAAGGCGCCAGCCCCAAGCCCCAGTATTATGAGCCCATCAAGGGGGTTTAAGAGCATGGCTTAGTACTCCTTGGCCTTCTCTTCGCCTCTCAGCACCCTTAAAGCGCCTTGGGCCATAGCTAACATCTCATCCTCACCGGGATAGACCAAAACGGGGGCAATCCAACCCACCCTTTCCTTTATCCACCCTACCAGCATCTCAGAGCGAGCGAGGCCTCCGGTAAGGACGATG
>CAZPWR010000237.1:0-2002 GCA_964590555.1 uncultured Anaerolineae bacterium
GGAGGGAAGGAGAAGCGATAGAAGCCCGGAGACGCAACAGCTTCCAGCGGCAACTCTGCCAGGGCCAGGGCAGTGGAAGATTGGGGTTCAGGCCGGATGTGAAGACGAAGGATGCCCGCACTCCCCGGCTGCACCTCCAGCCAGAACTCCACCCCGTTGAGCCCCCCGTGCCGGGCCACGAAGGTTTGGCCAACAGTATGGCCAGGCTCTAAGGTGATTACTTGGTCAGGCAAGACGGTTGTCTGGTCACGGTCTACAAAATCGGAGCAGCCGGTTAGGAGAAGCAGTGTTACCAGCGCTAACAGCACAAAACCCAATTGGCTTTTACGCCTTGGAGTACAGGACAATTCCCCCCTCCGTCATCCGGGCGATGCGCTGTTCCACTTGCCGGTATTCTTCCTCCGAGTAGACGTGGGGCTCCAGGCCAGGGATGTTCAGCACTTTTTTCACCACTGCAAAAGCGTCCTCTCTGGGCGGACCTTGGTACACCACCAGCAGATCCACGTCGCTGGCGACTGTATAATTGCCTTTGGCATAGGAGCCAAAAAGCACGACTCGCAATAGCGGAAGGTGTTTGTCCAGCTCATCCATCCGCTCCTGCAACCGCCGAATCAATTCGGCTCGGTCAAATTTCGGATAGAAGACGCGCACAGAAGTCAACAATTTCCTCCGCGTAACCCATCACTATCATAATCATAATTTACGGTTTCGGGCGGATTTTGGCAAATTCTTTCTCGGCCCAGGCGATGGCGTCCTCAGGGGCCTTTTTCCCAGAGGCTACATCGTTCATGACGCTGTACAAGATCCCCCTTACAGCTTCCCAGCCGTATATTGCAGGCTCACTTCGGGCATAAGGGACAAAGTCCATGGCCTTCTTAAGGAGAGGATGGGCTTTCAATAATGGAGAATTGGAGGCAGAAGCCCGAACCGGTAAGTAGCCCGTGGCTACAGCCCAACGAGCGTTCTGGTCAGGTTGAGTGAACCATTTGAGGAAAAGCCAGGAGGCCAGTTGCCTTTCTGGAGTAGTCCTGAATATGCAGATTGAAGGGCCATAAAGGTCCACCACAGGGCTAGGGGTCTGGGCCGGGGGAAGGGCTATCGCCCAGTTGAAGCGAGGCTTGCCAGTCTTCGGATCCTTCACAGCTTCCTGGTAGTATGGAATACCTGCAGTGGAGCCAAAGGCAAAGATGATCTTCTGAGCGGCGAAGTCCTTTTGGTCCTGGTAGCGCTCTTCAACCTTGTAAGCGAGGCCTTCATCCATTAGTTTTTCCAAGAATTGAAGGGCAGAAAGAGCCGCTTCTTTATCGGGAAGGAATTCCCCTTTTGGCCCGATGATTTCGCCCCCATAGCTCCAAATCATCCAAGTGAAAGTTGAAGCGCTTGGGGCAATGGCATAACAAGGTTTGCCTTCCTTCTCCTTGCGCATCCGGCAAATCTGATAGAATTGGCTCCAGGTCGCCGGTGGCTCCTTGTAGCCCAGCCCCTTGAGGGCATCAACATTGTAATACATAACCTCAAGGCTGCGGCCAGGAGGGAAGCTCAGCATCTTTAAGTCAAACTCAGGATAGCGATCCCCCTCCAGAAAGGGGGCAAAATAATCGGCAAGCTCCTCTGGCTTAAGGCCATACTCAGGGCTCTGGAGGTAATCGTCCAGTACGATAACGGCTTCAGCCTTGGCGTATTCCGCAATAACGTTCTGGTAGGAGAAAGCCAAGTCGGGAGGGGTACCAGAAGCAATGGCCGCCAAGACCTTGCGCCTTATTTCCGAATAAGAGCCAGCATACCAAGCCTTTACCTTTATGCCCCAAGGGTTGGTCCTGTTGAACTCCTCCACCATCTCCAGAAGGGTGCTTTCGTGGAGCTGAGTGTAGGGGTGCCAGAGGGTCACCTCTTGCCCTTCAGGGTTGACGTTTCTAAATGGTTCAAAAGGCTCCGGCGTAGGCGAAGAGGTCGGCGTGGGGGTAAGAGTGGGGGAAGGGGTTGGAGAAGGCAGCGGTAAAGG
>CAZPWR010000238.1:0-1758 GCA_964590555.1 uncultured Anaerolineae bacterium
ACTCCTATTCCTCCTACTTTCCCATTCCGTAAAATTACGTCTTCGAATTCAGTCATATTCAGCACCTTTACTCCTGCTTTACAAGTAGAAGCGATGAGTTTTGAACAGGCATAAGGTCCATCACTCACAAAAAGTCCCTGCTTGATTTCGATGTAGGATATCCCTAGTTCTTCTAATACCTTTTCGCCAGGGTGACGTACGGTTAAAACCCCTATAAAAGTGGAAATTTTGCTACTACAAGGAATTTAAAATCCGACCTAAAAGTCGGATTTAGAGGGAAGGCGGCTATGTATAGCCGACTGGTTTGGGAGTATTTCATGAACCCCAACCCCTTTTATCCAAGGTTATGTTGAGGGCATAACCCCTAACCCCTGCTTGGCCTGCAATAAATTCATAAAGTTTGACTTGCTCTTTCGGAAAGCTTTGGCCTTGGAAGCTGATTACCTGGCCACTGGCCATTATGCCCGGATAATAAAGGCTGACAGAGAATACAAACTGCTCAAAGGAATTGACCCAGCTAAGGACCAATCCTACGTCCTCTACATGCTCAAAGTGCGGAGCTTAGCACGAGAATTTAGTCTTCCTATCGCCGAGAGGGAGGAGAGCCAAGAGATTTGCTTCATCCCTGGGAACGATTACCGCCATTTCCTGCGCCTTTACGCTTCTGAAGCGATCCGCCCTGGCCCTATTTACGATGCCAAAGGCCATCTATTAGGCACTCACAAGCGCTTGCCCTTCTAAACCGTAGGGCAACGCTTCGGCCTTGGTATCTCCTATGGCAAACGGCTTTATGTCATAAACAAGGATGTGGAACGAAATGCCCTGATAGTGGGCACAGTGGAAGAGCAAGGCCACAAGGAGCTTGTAGCCGGGGAAATCAACTTCATCTCCGGCTGCTTCCCCACTGAGCCAATTGAAGTCAAAGCCCGCGTCCGCTACCGTGCCCCCAGAGAAGGAAGCTGTGGTATATTCCCTTAAAGGGGACAAGGTAAAAAAGGTGTCCCCTCACGAAACTTTAAAAGGGGCGAGTTGTCAATCCCTGCTCTTTTAGCTCTCGGCCAGGGGGCAGCCTTAACCGACCTTCCGCAGTTTCAGCGTCAGTGAAGGCTGATGCTTGGCATCACGTGTGCCCAAGAAGGCCGATTTTCAATCGGTGTGGCGCAACCAAATGTTTGCGCTTCTTTCCTTCCGTGGTGTAATTATTCTGTATTTTGAGCCGGATGGACCTCTTACAGCTCAATAGGGGGGTGAGCCTGACCGAAAGGCAGGCCTAAAGAGGGGAAGTCCGGTGATCCATCCCGAAACTCCATCGGGTGGAGAGGCCGGCGCTGTGTTGCAACTGTAATCCTGCCCAAGGTGCTAAAGTAAACCGGGGCCTTAGGGTTGCACCTTCAAGGGCAGGAGAGCGAGGATGCTTGTCTCGCCACAGGGCCTCTTTGAACTTTAGAATTCTCGGGGCCCGGTTCCAGGAACCTGCGAGCACAGGGGAGGAGAATGGAACGCTAAGTTCCCTTTTTCTCTATCGCAGGCAAGGTTTTTTGTTTTAACCCCCGGCTAAGCAGGGGGATTTTTGTTTCATTAAGCCCAAAATAAGGAGGTGTGCTATGAGACGGCTTACCATACTAACCACAATAATCCTTACCCTTGCCATATTGCTCGCAGCAACAGGATGCCGTCCAGCCCCTACCCCCACCCCAACCCCAATGCCTCCAACCCCGACCTTTCACCCCCTCTCACCAGCCCCAACCACCCCACCCC
>CAZPWR010000239.1:0-3129 GCA_964590555.1 uncultured Anaerolineae bacterium
GGACCCCCCGCCCCCCGCCCCCCCCCCCGCCACAGCCCCGGGGGGAGTCCCCTTCCGCCCGCCCCCGTAGGATCGGCGAAAGCCGCCCAGAGGCAAAAGGCCCCGAGAGGCCGGCTTTAGTCGGCGCAAAAAGTAAGTGGACGCTCCAGGGGCTCGTGTAAAGCCCTAATACGCAACCTCAGAAAACGCCCGGCTTAAGGCGCCAGTTTAAGCCTTACCGTTTAATTGCTCTTGGCAAAATGTACGGATACGCCCGCCCCATAAGGCGGTGCAAAGTGCGGTCTACTTTGCGGAAGGCTAAGTAGGTCCGCCAAATCCAGGCATCCTGCCGGTAATATCCTCGCACTTCCTCCAATGTGAGAGGCTGCAGCCCCTCTTCCGCTATCGCCTCGTTCACTACCTCCAGCACAGCCGGAATTAGGTCGGGACGTTGCTCTTTGTAAAAATTGGCCACTAAATCCATCACTACTTTGCGAAAATCGTAGTAGCGGGTCATAACATCCGGCAGGAAAAGCCAACGGATTAGCCAGACTAAGAACGAAGGTGCGCTGCGCAAGAATAGCTCTGGGTCCAGTTGCTCTTGCCCTTTTATGCGCATAAGCGGCGTGCTGGTGTCAAAGTAGACAAGGTTAACCTCTGGCCCCAATCCGGAGCGGGCATCAAATCCTACAATCGCCCAGTTAGAAATCTGCCCATCAATCCCAATCTCTCGCTCCCCACGATGTAGACGGTTGAAGGTGAAAACTTTACGTAGCTCTGTTACGACCTGCGCCACCAGCCGCCGCGTTTCCTCAGGAGCCAGCACGTGAATAGCCCTATGGCCAATGGAATCCGCGGGAAATTTTTCCTGGAAAATGTAAACTATCCAACGCCCACCGTGCTCCAGGTGCACTGTCTCTGAATGGGCAACGTTCAGCCCAGCCTCCCGGAGGATATTGAGATAAGCATCATGCAAGGCCTGGTAGTTAATAGCCTCTTCTTCGGAGTAGAACATCGGGAAGCGCTTGCAGGCTATACCTTCATGCCCGGAAATTTCCAGCGTGGTGCCGATTTCACCGTAACCCAGGATTCGGGCTGGGATAGCGCTGCGCTCTGGGGAGCGGGGATTTAAACCTCTCTCAAACTCTTTAAGAAAATCCAAAGGCAGGGCTATTGGGCTCATGGTTATCCTCCTACAAACGAGGCAAGGATGGCCAAAGTTCGGTCCACCCGCTCCAGAATCTCCTCGGCCAGAGGGCGGTCTATTATCAGTGGTGGGAGGAACTGGACTACGCGCGGGTCATGGTAGGCATAGACGCACAGGAGGCCGTTCTCGTAAGCGAAGCGGGAGAAAAGTGGCCCGTAGGCTTCGTGCACAAGTTCTATGCCCATCATCATCCCCAATCGGCGTAAACCGACCAGGACTCGCGGATGACGTTGCTTTAAGTAATCAAATCCGGAGGCGAAGAAGGCCGCCATTTCCCGCACGTGTTCCAAAAACGCGGGCTCGGATGAAATCTCCAGGACTTTCAAAGCCACTGGGCAGCCTACCTCGGCTCCGCCGAAAGTGGAGATATGGATGAATGGGTCAGGATGGAAGACGACCTCAAGCTTTTCCCGGAAGCAAGTGGCGGTGATAGGGTAAATCCCGCCGGAGAGCCCCTTGCCGATGACCATTATGTCGGGGACTACTCCAAAATGTTCCACTCCCCAGAGGAGGCCAGTCCGGCCGAGGCCTGTTTGGACCTCGTCTATGATAAGCAAGGCGTTGGCTTTGTCGCATATTTCGCGCACGCCTGGCAGGTAATCGGGCTCGGGGACCAAAATCCCGGCGGTAGCGGGGACGGTCTCCAGGATAACAGCGGCCGTCTCGCTGCCCACGGCCTCTTTCATAGCGTCTAAATCCCCGAAAGGCACCTGGACGAATCCCGGTGGCATTGGTCCAAATGGGGCGCGGAATTTCTCATCCCCAGCAGCCAAAGCGAATCCGGTATGCCCGTGATAGCCACGCCGGGCCGATACAATCTTAGGCCGCTTCGTGTAGGCCCGTGCTATCTTGATTGCCAGGTCTACTGCTTCTCCTCCGCTTACCCCAAAGACAGTGTAAGTGATATCGCCCGGAGTAAGCTCGGCCAAGCGCTTGGCCAAAGTAGCCCGCTGTTCGCTGAGCAAATGGTGGTTGCCGATGTCCAATTCCTTAAGAGCCTGGGTTAGGGTCTCAACCAGCACGGGGTTCCGGTGGCCGAGGTTGAAGACGCCGCCGTTGCAGTGGCAATCTATGACTCGCTTCTCGCCGTTAAGGTCCCACATATAAGGCCCTTCCCGGCGGCCCATCACGAAGTCTATCCCTGCTTGCTGAAAGAAGCGGACTTTACCCGAGGAGACGTGGCGGGAAAAGAGGTCCATCACTTCCTCTTTGGAGTGAGCTCCAATGTAGGAAAAAGCTTCCGTTGCCATTTTTGCCTCCAGAGGTATAATTTGGCTGCCTTGCCAAAGCAGAGTATATCATGAAACAAAAATCTTCCAAAACAAAACGAGTACTTGCGCCAAGAGATCACTACCAGGTAATGGGGGTAATCTTCCTAAGCCCACCTGTGGCAGTCCTGTTTTACCGAACCTTGTAGAGGCAAGAAACCTTTTGGTAAAAAGTTAAGCTTTACCTCCTCTTTGTTGGCTTAGGATATTTTCCGTTGAAGGGCCGGCTATTTTCCAGACTGATTGGGGTGCGGAATTTGGGGGTGATAAAGTGGACAAGGTGCTTCTTGGCCCCACCTGGAGGTGCTTTTAAAAGGGGTATAACGGCCAGGTAGAGACAATGAAGAGTTCTACGCCCCTTACCTGTTGCACGCTAAGAGCGAAGAGGAGTTCTTGGCACTTTTAGCTCTGTGTATACGTTTACAACGTGTTGCGGTAAGGGAGTTGGGATGAATGGAAAACCTCCTTTGGCTGTGCTCAAGGAATTGATATAATAGGGATAAATCCATTGCTCTTTTCCCACCAATCATCTTGGAATGGATTAGCGCCGATTTGTTGTGGTAAAGGGGTTGTTAACGATCAATTGGCCCCTTACACCTCGCAAAGGAGGGATGAGCGATGTCAGGTCAAGAGAGGGTAGAACTTATAGACGGACAAGTATTCGTCCAATTGCTC
>CAZPWR010000240.1:0-2520 GCA_964590555.1 uncultured Anaerolineae bacterium
ACAACGTTGTTTATTGGCCTCATGCCGGCGGCTCTGAGGCGCCTTTGGACGATGTAAGGGGATGGTTTGATTTCAACCCCAAGCACTACTGCCGCCGCATAGCGGGAGCAAAGGTCGGGGTCAGCAATTTCAACCTCTATAAGCTCTTTGGCTTCAGGCCCTTCTTCCGGGTAATCAATGATTGGAGGGCGGAATTCAGCGTCGGTGAGAGCCGCCACTTCTCGGGCGATTCCCAAGATTGATAGGCAATCGGGCCGATTGGTGGGGACTTCTACATCTAAGATGATGTCGCCTAAGTAATCGGCCAAGGGCATCCCTACGGGTGCATCATCGGGCAGGATTATGACGGTTTCGTGTTCATCGGATAAGTCCAACTCTTTTTCGGAGCAGACCATCCCCGGGGAGAGCACTCCCCTTATCTTGGCCGGCTTGAGGGTAAAGTAAGACTTCTGAGAGGCATAAGGGTCCACGAGGCGGGCGCCGGCGAGGGCCAGTGCTACTTTTTGCCCCCTTTGCCCCACTTTTATGTTTGGTGCTCCCGTGACCACTTCCACGGGCTCGTCTGCTCCGTAATCTACCACGGCAATGGTGAGGCGGTCGGCGTTGGGGTGGGGTTTGACTTCCACTATTTGGCCGACGAAGACTTTATCTCGGTCCCAGTGTTCTCCCACTCGGTGGATTTCGGCGACTTCAAAGCCAGCCATGGTAAGTTTATAAGCGAGCTCTTCCGGGGGAAGCTTTATCTCCACATAATCTTTCAGCCAGCTCAGAGGCACCCTCATTTTTCCCCTCCTTTAAGCTCGGAATTGCTTCAGGAACCGCAAGTCATTGGCGTAGAAGTAGCGGATATCGTCAATCCTGTGCTTGAGCATAGCAATTCTTTCCACCCCCATGCCGAAGGCGAAGCCGGTATAAACATCGGGGTCAATTCCCACATTGCGCAGGACTTGGGGGTGAACCATCCCTGCTCCAAGGATTTCTAGCCAGCCGGTGAACTTGCATACTCGGCAGCCTTTTCCTCCGCAGACGATGCAGTCCATGGCCATATCGGCCCCTGGTTCTACGAACGGGAAGTAATCGCAGCGGAACCGCACCTTCCTCTCCTTGCCGAACATTTCCCGGACGAACGTGGTTAGGACTCCTTTGAGGTGGGCCATAGTTATGCCTCTATCTACGGCCAAGCCTTCTACTTGGTAGAACATCCACTCGTGGCTGGCATCGGTGGCCTCATGGCGGTAGCACCTTCCAGGGACCACAACCCTTATCGGTGGTTTCATGAGCTCCATCACCCTTATTTGGTCGGGGGAGGTGTGGGTTCGCAAGAGCATGTTCCCGTCCTTTCCGTAGGGTGGGGCTATGTACAGAGTGTCCCACATGTCTCTGGCTGGGTGCTCCGGTGGGATGTTCAATAGGCCGAAGTTGTAGTCATCCCATTCCACTTCTGGCCCTTCATAAACTCCGAAGCCCATGCGGGAGAAGATTTCAATGATTTCCCTAAGGGTTTGGGTTACGGGGTGTAGGGCACCAATCTGCGGTCTTCTTCCAGGGAGAGTTACGTCAATGGCCTGAGCTTTGGCGGCCTGTAGGCGTTCGGCTTCTTTAATGGCGGAGGCTTTCTTCTGATACAATTCAGTGAGTTCATCTCGGAGGAGGTTAGCAGCTTCCCCTGCTTTTGGCCTTTCTTCGGGGGGAAGGTCACCGATTTGGCGCAGGAGCTGGGTTACCAGGCCTTTCCTGCCCAGATAAGTCCTTTTCCATTCCTCAAGGGAATTTGAATCGGCCAAAGCTTCCAGCTCTTGGATGGCTTTTTCCCGCAGGCTCTTTATCCTTTCCAGCATTTTTACCCTCCTGGCGAAGGTGGAGTAAAAGAAAAGGCTGCCTCCAGGGACGAAGAGGCAGCCTTTCCTCTCCGCGGTACCACCCTGATTGGCTGGCCTTAGCCAGCCCTCTTCTTAGGTGTGCCCCTCTAACGGAGGGCTTGCGGGGCAGACTACTTAAGGTTGACCTTGTTCGCCTGCCCGGCTCGGGAGCGAACTTCAGCAGGCTTCACCTGAGGGAAGGTTCCAGCCACGCCTTCCCTTCTCTGGCAGGCTTCCCCTGCCTACTCCTCTCCGTCATCGCCTTTCGGTTTTTGAAAATTATAGCGCAAAAATCTCCTTCGTCAAATCTTAGCTGTAGAAAGCAGGTAGACCCCCCAATTGTGTTAGTGCACAATCGTTTCACTTGGCTTGACTAAAGAGCTACTAATGAGGGTTGTGGCCCCTGATGTCACCAACACGAAATGGGGAGACTACCCACTTTTTAAGGTGCCCGATTCCACCAGATAGACCGGCCGAGCCTCCCAGCCCTTGATCTTGTTCTCCCGAAGCCACCGATACCCCCGCTGGGAAATGATCACCAGGGGATGGGAAGCCGAAAGCACTCCAAATCGCTCCGAGGTGATGTTGAAATCGGCGGCTTGCTCCAGAACCTCGCGGGCGTAGTAGATGTCCGTCTCCTCATAATACTGAATGCGCCCCC
>CAZPWR010000241.1:0-2222 GCA_964590555.1 uncultured Anaerolineae bacterium
GCGCCGTGGGCCTTCCTCCCCTTGATGCTTAGCTCCAAATCCAAAGAGCCCGCTTGCGCTATCGCTATCTTAAGTTCCGTCGGCTCCAGCACTACCGCCATCCTAACCCAAGGCGGGAGGCGAAGGTTCTTGCTGCCCTCCCCTTTGCCTTCCTCATCCACAGTGAAAGCCAAGGTCACGGGGGAACGATTCACCTCCAAGACGCTGAGGAGTGCAGCTATCTGGCCCTTAGCATCGGCCACACCGGGGCCGTAGAAGAAGCCTCCCTCCTCACGAAGGGCGTACACCTCGGCCGGCAAGGTATCGGAGTGAGTAGCGATTAAGAGAGGGCTTTGACCACGCCATGCCACAAGGTTCGGCCGAGAAGGAGCTATTTCCTGCAGTTCAGTTTCAAAGCCAAGCCGGCGGAGGTTCTCCTCAAGGAAAAGCTGTAGGTCCTTCTCTTGACCGGTAGGGCTCGGTATTTCAACCAAAGCTCTAAGCCAATTTTTCAATCTTTCCTGCATGGCGGACCCAAGCTAAGGTCAGCATGAAAACTACGGACAGGTCGGGCAAAAAGAAGGAATGGTCCACAAGGCCGTGGGCAATGGTCTCAACCATAGCTCCCATGAAGCCAAGGATGAAAGCCTTTTCCTCTCCTTCACCCATACGCCGATACTGCCTGAACCCGGCCTTGAAGAATTCCCAGATAATCCAACCCAAGATTATTGGCCCCCCTATGCCCAGCCTCGTCCACCAATCCAAGAGGATGTTATGGGGGTGGGAGAGGTTGAACTCTTGCCAGGCTTCCGGGAGGACATAGCGGGTTCGGTATTGGTAGAGGAAATTGTCAAGGCCTACTCCAAGAATAGGGCTATCTTTGAGCATGTTCAGAGAGGCCTGCCAAAGCTTCAGCCTAAAAAAGCCAGTCCCCCTCTCCAAATCCAGGAGGGAAGAGAAGCGGGCGGTCCAAAGCCAGGGCAAAACGGCCAAAGCGAGGAAGATGGCGAAGAGGGCAGCAAGCGCAATAGCCTTCCGGCCCCGGAGGAAGAGGATGAAAAGGACTGCAGCCGGAACACCGAGGAAAAGGGCGCCGCGGGAGAAGGTGAGGTAGAGAGCGCCCAAGATGAAGGCCCCCGCCGCTGAGTAAAGCCACCTCCTCGGGGCCCTCCCCGAAATGGCCACCGCTAAGGTGATAGGAACCAACCTCCCCAGGAAGAGGGCGAGGTTGTTGGGAGAACCGTAGAAAGCCCTGACCCTCCTCACCCCTTCGGCAGTGATGACATCACCAAGGAAGAACTGGCTAATCCCCACGAGTGAGACCAGGAAGGTTCCGGCTACCAAGGCATCGGCCAAGAGGGGTAGGGTGCGAGGTCTTTCCCTCTGAACCAAGAGGATGAGGCCGTAGAAGAGGGCTGGCTCGGCTATGACCCGGCGGAACTCGTAAGCGGCAACCCCGAAATTTTCAGCCCAGGTGAGGGATAAAGCCCCGAGGACAACTAAGGCCACCACCGCCCAATCCAGCCGGCTGAGGCGAACGCTGAGAGCCCTCCGGAAGCGAATTACTGCCCCTAAGGCTGCCAAGGCTAAGGCAAGCTCTTGGGGGAAGACGTTTTTCACCACCACGTTCTTGGGCAGCAGGAAGAACGGAGTAACAAAGACAAAGGAAGCCAGGCCAGCTTCAGGCCAAAGGTAGAAAGCGAGGAGCCAAAACGGGAGGGCAAGGAGCGAGACCAGAGGAGGCGATAGGAACCAGAGTACGGCCAAAATAAGGAGGACCAGAAGAGGGACTTGAGCGCGAACGGTGGGTAAAGGCGGGTCGGGTAAGCCGAAAATAAAGGGGACGGAAAGGCCAATTAAGTATAGCGCCAAAATGATGAACGGCAGAACTGAGGGCTTCTCCTCTCCCCTCACCCTGAACCCCACGATAGCCCACTGGCCCCAACCTCCATCGGGGACTATTTCCACTTCATGGATTCCGAAAGGCAGCCTTCGTGCCAAGGAAATGGCAACAGTCTGGTAGAGGGGGTCGTAGAGGACAACGTAACTCCTCCCGGCCGAGTCTTTGGGCAAAACGTTGGAAGGCTTCCCGTCTACTGTCACGAAAAGGAAGGCTTTGTAGTTCCCCCTGCGGACCAGGACATCAAGGCCAGTGCCGCTGAAGGAAAGCCTAAGGGAAGCATCGCCTTTGGCCCCGCGAGGGATATCGGCTCCGTATGGGGATACACGCCATGCTCCCTGGT
>CAZPWR010000242.1:0-4800 GCA_964590555.1 uncultured Anaerolineae bacterium
CTGGTGCCGGGCCTGGAACTGACCAAGGACGTGGCGCCGGGCCAGGCCGTCCGGAATATGCCCTTCACCTACACCATCCGCATCACCAACACCGGTCAGGTCACCTTTGACCCGCTGGTGCTGACGGACACCCTGCCCGCCGACTTCTACTACGTCGTCGGGTCCGGTGACCCGTCCGACCCGGACGTCATCGCCGAGCCGCTGCTGGTCTGGCGGAACCTGGGCCCGCTGGCCCCCGGCGAGAGCATCACCGTCACCTTCGCCGTGACCGCCACGCCAGGGATCACCGGCACCTACTGGAACGTCGCGCTGGTCGGCGGTGAGTACCCCGGCGGCGTCCTCACCGACACCGACGACGCGCCGGTCGCCATCTCGGACCCGGCCATCGCGCTGGATAAGCAACTGGTGGCCTTTGATACAGATGAATTGGCCCCGAACTACGTCACCTTCACCATCGTAATTACCAATGTCGGCATCAGCACTATTGACGTCCTGCCGCTCTTTGACCAATACGACCCGTACTACCTGAGTTTCGTCTGGGCCGAGCCGATGCCCGATGAGCCCGCTGATGACGGCCTGCTGACCTGGTATGACCTGACCGGGCCGGCGCCGTATGGCTTTGGGCGCGACCTGGCGCCGGGCGAATCCTTCCTCATTACTACCGTCTTCAGCGTGGTGCACGACATCACCACCACGGTCAACACTGCTATTGTAAGCGATGCTATTGACATCTATGACAACCCAGCCAATCGGGATGAAGATAGCGAGCCCATAAGCAATGTCCCAACCGCTGTAGAACTCCTCTACTTCCGAATTGGTAGCATAAGCGGGCGAGATGTGCGGTTAGAGTGGGCGACAGCAGTGGAGATAGACAACTTCGGCTTCTGGCTGTACCGAGCGCTAGTGGAAGATTTTGCCAGAGCCGAGAGGATTGCCTTTGTACCATCGCAAGCGAAGGGAGGCGGTGCAACTTATTCTTACACTGACACCGTAACGCAGGAAGGGATATGGTGGTACTGGCTTTCAGATGTGGACACCAGTGGTAAGGAGACTTTGCATGGGCCGGTGAGGGCGATTGTGGGCATTTCGTTCTTGCCCTATCGTGTATACTTGCCGCTGGTGCTCAGGCATTGAGGTGGAGGTTACCCTGAAAGCGGAGGAGAATGCGCAGGGTGGGGATAGGCCCCACCCTTTTTTAGCGCCGATTGAAATTGGCCCCTTCGGCCGGAGGTCGGCTTAAGCCGACATACCAAAATATGGCGTTGGAAGTGCTCTCGCATTTAGCCAGGTCGTATGCGGTCTGGCGACATCCCAGATGTGTCCCAATTTCGTCGGGCTGAGCTGTCGCTATTGATTTCGCTGACTGGGGATCGGCCTTCTTGGGCAGATGTAGTGCCATCCATCGGCGAGGGGCGGCACAGGCTGACCTCCAGCCGAAGACCCAAGGAAGATGATTTTAATCAGCGTGAAAGGCATACTCCCACGCCCCGCACTTCCTCGCAGGGGGTTATGGGAGTTCCCGTCCTCGTTTGCGGAGGGTTTGCCAAGGTTTTGGGTCCCACTCGTGCGCGGGTTCGCCGGGGTTTGCAACTCGCCCCTTTTTACCCACTCGCAGGGGGTTAAGGGGGCGGGGGCACATCCCCCACACCCCCTGGAGGGCTGAGCCCCTCCACCCCGTACTCCCTTGCCAGGGCTGACCGGGAGCACAAGCTTATGGAGTTACGCGCTTTTGAAAAACTGGGAAGCCCTGGGGAACAAACTTGCCAAGCTGCCTAACCTCTCCCGACAAAGCTGGGACGCACCCACACATCCCCTTGAAAATTGCCTTTTAACCTTCATGGAGCTATAATTTTATCCAGAAACCTTCCAGCAGGAGGAGGGAATAAATGTCCGGTCACTCCAAATGGGCTAACATAAAATACCGAAAAGCAGTTCAGGACGCTAAGCGGGGCCAGCTCTTCACCAAACTGGGAAAGGAGATTGAAATAGCTGCTCGCGAAGGGGGCCCAGACCCTGAATCCAACTTCAAACTCCGCCTGGCCATTGAAAGAGCTAAAAAAGCTAACATGCCCAAAGAGAACATTGAGAGGGCCATAAGGAGGGGAGCAGGCCTGGAAAAGGGCTACAACCTTGAAGAATTCTTCCTGGAAGGATATGGCCCCCAAGGCGTAGCCATGATGGTCCATGTCCTCACCGATAACCGTAACCGGGCCGTAGCCGAAGTCCGCCGGGTCTTTACCCGACACGGAGGAAGCCTCGGGGAAAGCGGTTGCGTCTCTTGGCTATTTGAACCCAAGGGCTACATAACCGTCTCCACCAACGAGATGGACCCCGAAGAGATTGCTATGTTGGCTATAGACGCCGGCGCTGACGATGTCCAAATCGGGGACGAACTTGTGGAAATTTACACCAAGGTGGAAGATTTCCAGTGGGTCAAGGAGGCTTTGGAAAAGCGAGGTCTAAAGATAGAAACGGCCCAAATCTCCATGTTGCCCAAGAACAGGGTGAGCCTGGATGAAAAGGGCACATTCCAAAACATGCACCTTATAGAAGCACTTGAGGATTTGGAAGACGTAACGCAGGTCTACACTAACCTTGAGCTTTCGGTGGAGATGGTGGACAAATTCGTGGCAGGGCAAGCAGCGTGAGAGTCCTTGGGATTGACCCGGGGTTAGCGCTAACAGGTTACGGCCTTGTAGAAGGAGATGGCCACCTCGTCCTGGTGGAAATGGGAAGTATAGTGACCCCGTCCACTATCCCCTTGCCCGAAAGGCTGAAGGCACTTTACCAGGACCTCTCAGCCCTTTTGGACAGGCTCCGCCCCGATGCCGTAGCGATAGAGGAGCTTTTCTTCGGGAAAAACGTGCGGACGGCCATCGCTGTAGGGCAAGCAAGAGGAGTGGCAATTCTGGCCGTAGCTCAGGCTGGAATACCATTGCACGAGTACACCCCCCTCCAAGTCAAAGAAGCCCTCACCGGCTACGGCCGAGCCGATAAGCAGCAAATCCAGAGGATGGTCTGCCTTCTCCTGGGCCTCTCCTCCCCTCCTCAGCCCGATGATGTAGCCGATGCAGTAGCGGTGGCTATCTGCCATTTCCACCACCGCAAATTGGCAGCTCTGGTGTAAGGCAAAATGATATCTTGCATCCGCGGGATTGTGGAAAAAATCGGGAAAGGTTACTTGGTAATCAGGGTTGGGGACGTAAGCTTCAAGGTCTTGGTCCCCACATACGTCCTTGACGAAAGCCTCCAGCCCGGCGATTCCATAACCCTCTTCACTTACCTGTTCTTCAAAGAAGAAGAGCTGGCCCTTTACGGTTTCCAAGAGGAAGAGGAGAGGGATTTCTTTGAGCTTCTGATAACCACCCCAGGGGTTGGGCCGAAGGTGGCTTTATCCCTCCTTTCCCACCTTTCCCCAGCTGCCCTGCGGGAAGCAATCGCTTTGGAACAGGAAGGAATCTTAACCAGAGTGCCAGGAATCGGGCCTAAAACCGCAAAGAGCATTATCTTCCACCTAAAGGACAAAATCAAAGCTGAAATCCCAGCACCCATACCATCGGCTGTAACCAAGGCCGATGAGGAGGTAATTGCTGCTTTAACTTCCTTAGGCTATAGCCTTGTAGAAGCCCAGCGGGCAGTGCAATCGGTCCCGAAAGATGTCACCCAGGTGGAAGAGCGCCTGAGGCTCGCCCTGGCCTACTTCGCTTCCAGAGGTTGAGGAAATGGCCCTTCTCTCTGCTCTCGTCGCTGTAACAAGCTGGCTTTCCCTTGTCCTCTTAGTCAACCTATATTGGCCTACCCCTTTTTCCTTCCGGCTTTTCCTCTTCCTGCTTTTCATGGCCGTCTTCTCCACCATCACCCCCTTCTACTACCACCTCGGTTTGCGTTTCCCTTCCCTGCAGAGGAGAAAGGGCCTTTGGCCACCAGCGAGGAGGGGTTTCCTAACAGCCTTTTTGGCCCTAACATTCGCTTTCCTAAGGGCCTTGGCTGCCCTGACCTTGGTCGTGGCAATGCTTTTAGCCGGAACGCTTTTTATCCTGGAGCTTTTCTTTTCAATCTTTGTGGACTAATCCCTTAAGGAGGAAGAGCCATGAACATGGAGAAAATAGCCCAGATGATGGAGAAGGTGGGGATTCCCGGCCGCGATGCCTACGACCTCCCCACCAGCACCAAGAGGTTCCCCGATGGGGCCTGGTACCGCATGGAGATATCTGGGGTTGAGCGGCCTCAAGTCTTAGAGGCTTTAATTGACGAAGCCCAAAAGCGCAACATCCCCATCCACAGGCTAATTTCCACCGTGATGGGAGCCACCCTCCTGGACAAGAATGAGCTGCGCACTTTCGCCCGCCTCGCCGCCGAAGCGAAGATGGAGGTAATCATAACACCAGGCCCTCGCTCTGGCTGGGACATAGGCCGCCAATTGGTCACCCCCGAGGGAGGGCTTTCGGGCCTACGCTACAGGGGCTCCGACCAGCTCCGCTATGTCTTGGCCGATATCATGCGCTGCATTGAGATAGGCTTCAGGGGTTTCCTTGTGGTGGATGAAGGGCTGCTCTGGCTGCTCAACGAGCTAAAGAAGAACGGCGATATCCCCAAGGACGTGACCTTCAAAGTGAGCATCTTCGCCGGACATGCCTCCGCTGCCGGCGGTAAGCTCCTGCAGATGTTGGGAGCTGGAACTTTCAACCCCCTCGGAGACCTTTCCCTACCGCAGCTGGCTTCCATCCGCAAGGCCATAGACATACCGATGGATGTGCTCATCTACCTTTCCGATTCCATCGGCGGTTTCAACCGCTTCTA
>CAZPWR010000243.1:0-8401 GCA_964590555.1 uncultured Anaerolineae bacterium
ATTACAGGGGGTTGACAATGCGTAAGCTCAAGTTTATCTCAATGTTGATGTTGCTGATTGTAGCCGCCTTGCTGGTAAACTCTGTTGTTTATGCTTATGCTGCTTATCATGGCAACTGGGCTGAACAACCATACTTGGGCAGCTGGTGGTGGTGGAACGGTTCTTACCTTTGTTGGGACATTGATGATTTTTGGACTCCAGCGGGGGCCAACGCTTTACGTTCGGGTCACAATAACTTCCCCCGGAAGGAATACCGTTTTGAGCAAGAGGCTTACAATCCAGGCCAGGGAACTTCTTGTGACCGATTACATGCAATTCGGGTTGATGCTTGCACCAATCCTCCCTGCTCAGGTCCGTGGACCCTACCAATTACCGTTAACGGCTACAGATTTCTCAATGGCTGTGGCAGCAGTAGTGTTCTAGAATTAGTGCATCTTGAGTTGAATGAGGATTACATCAACGGAAACGTGTGGTACCGCCACCGGGTAACCTATGAAAAACGGAACCCAGGAAGTGGTGGTGATGGTGAAGTTAACTACTCCTTTACACATAACTGGACCTGGAGAGATAGTTGGCTGGGCAAATTAGTATATGACCGATGGTTCAACAAAAAATATAGCGACCCACCGGGCTTAGTCAATTAGAACAGATAGATTTATTTGCTCAAAATTCACAAGGAGGTCTAAATAAAAATGAAAGACAAGAAATTCCGGATAGGTATTGCATTTCTAGGATTAACGCTGATAGTAGTACTGGTGACAATCCTGCTCACAAAGCCTCTTGAACTCTATGCCGGAAACCGCATCTTCCATGGTGAGACCGCAACCTATAGCTATTCGGGAAAAGTGATGGAACATACCGGGGATGTTGTTGTGAGCGTTTACTACCTCCGTGGTGGTGAGAAAGCAATAGAAGCCTATAGGGAAGCCAACACCAAGCGCAACTATGTTCTTCTTGCTCAGAAAGAGCCAAAGCTCGTATATGTGCAGGTTACATTTGTTCGGCCAATCCCCACTGCTGAGGTGAGCGCTTTAGTCAAAGAGACGGGCTTTAAAGTTGAAGATTTCCTCCTGGCCGGCCGTAATTCTCAAGGGGGTAGGGCATGGAGTATAGACTTTACTGGCAACCTTGACAAACCGTTCTGCCATCCATGTGATCCGAACCTTGGGGTAATGATTCTGAAAGGCTGGGTGGAAACGACAGAGCAAGGATTGGGCCGGTGGATGGCAGATGAGCGAGTATATATGATTGACACCGTTGCGGCTGAGATTATGGAAATCCTTGCTCAAAAGCATCCGGATATAGTGGCTGGCCGGGAGCTTATAGGCCCGAAGTTGGTAGATGGCAAAAAGTACATTATAGTGATTCCCGAATCCCCTCTTTGGGAGCTTGAGTGGTAAAAGTGGTAGTGAAAAGCGGCGGAAGCTTACGAGGTATGCTCCGCTTTTAACTTTTGGTGTATAGCAGGGGGAGACTTTACCTGCGAGCAACTCCTTTCAGAAACCAAGCGCGACCGGCTGGACCGAGGCCATTATCCCCCTGATGTCCTGGCTGCCGGTTTTAGGCTTTTCTATTGCCAAGCGCAACTACACCCTTTTTGCTCGGAAAGAACTAAAGCCCATAAAGAGGTAAAAATGGCCACCTGACTTAAACAATCTGCGGAGATATTTAGGAGAGGAGGCAAGCTATGACCCGCCAGAGCTTTTTAAATGAATTTGCAAGCAGCATTGTTGCATTTATTGGGTTGGGCATACTGCTGGTCAGCTGTGCTGGCCGCGGTGACTTTTATTCTGTACCCCCTACGCTTCCACCGGCACCTCCTACCCCGGAAATTACACCCGCCAGCGTAAGCATCGTAGCCACCGTGATGGATACTTCACTAAGTGCACGTATAATCATACTAAAGGAGCCGGTAGATGGCTTTTCCGTTATTGCTCTGACAGAGGATACAAAGTTGAGTTCCGAGGATGGAAGTCCGGTGGAATTGAAAGACTTCCAACACGGCGTTCAAATTCGGGCCATTGGTAAGCCGGGAAGCTCGGGAACCCTGCTGGCTGAGCAGATTATCCTTCTAAGCCGTAAATAAACGCCGTTAAAGAAATCGCGGCCGCCTGGGGTTCTCCGAGCGGACGGCAGTTTTCCATGTGGGCAATATTCTTCGGAAACTGGGCTCAGCCAGCCGTACCGAGGCGGTGGTACGGGCGAAGAAGCGAGGGATTGTTCCCTGATGGCCATGTTGCCAGGGGTGCGCTTTTCCGTTATTGCTATGGCGCCTCAGCTGGTTATCTGTGGAAATCCACAGTAGACAAGGGGTGCTGTTTCTGGTACATTGAAGATAGAGCTAATAATACGGTTGGGCCCGCCTGCTCGCTCGGTGATGTTGAATCCAAAGAGGTGTAAAATGAAACATTTTGGGTTATTCTCAACAATTTTAGCCTTAGTGACCGTGTCACTTATCTTGAGCGCGTACATTAAGGGACAAGCTGTTTCTGACCCCCTTAAAGTGCCTTATGTCGGCTTGGCGGAGCTGGTGCCAATGGACAAGGTGAGAGAGCGATGTGAGGGGGAAATCCAAATTGGCCAGGAATACGGCAAGCTCCTCTATGCCGTTACATGCGATGACGCCAAAATAAGGATGACATACACATCATCCCTTGTTGGAAACCCTCACGCCGGATACGCTGCTTACGGGGATGTTCTTTCGCCTCACGTTACTATCTGGTACAGCATGTGGATATACGATAACCCCACACAAGCGGCGATAGCCAAATTGAACTGGGAGAACCTGGTCCGCCACTACCTTGACCCAGCTTCTTACCATGTAATACCTGAGCCCTATGGCTTCGTTGCAACTGCGAAGGAAATGGGGTTTGGCTTACCTTATTGGAAACGTGTGATACAAAAGGGTAGCCGCCTGGCCGTCATTGAAGTAGAGGCTATGCCAGCTCCCTTGACCTTTGAGGATGTAAAGCAGTTCCAAGGGAAGGAACCAGGCGATTTGGCTCTACAGCCAGAGGACGAAACGGCAGCAAAAGCGCTTTTCGAGAAGGCTTCTCAGGTGATTGAGGAGCGTTTTTTTGAGGCGAAATAGCGTTCTGACCTCTGCTTCAAGGCGACTCGGGTGCTGCTGTGATCCCTCAACTGCCAGGGATGGATTTGCAGCCTGGAATGTGGGAATTCATTATCCCATGCAGCCGAATTCCCGGACCCCAATGAACCGGTGGAACTGTTGCGCTTCTATTTGGAAGGGCAGGAAATGCTACGTGCAGGGAAGGTAGACGAAGCGGTGGCACTCTTTAGATCAGCAGTAACCCGTTATCCCGATTGCCGCCATTCCCACGCTGGCCTTGGCTGGGCTCTGGAGCAGAAGTATAAGCAGAACCGGGTTAAGGACGATGTGCGCGTTGCTGTCCAAGAGTTCATCCTTGCTGATGAGACTGGATGAATTACGGAGGGGTTCATTTTGCTTTTGAATTTGTTAGGAGGTGAAATAATGCGAGGCAAAGTTGCTCTTATTCGGTTGATGCTTCTGCTCGTTGGTACAACTTTGCTCGTCACGAATTGCTTCAGAAAGCCGATGGCGGAGCCCTTTCCAACCCCCACACCATTGCCAAGTGGCGACATCTTTTTTGATTCTAAAGACCTCGCTGAGACTAGAGCGATAGAGGTGGTAATAGTCAAACTCACAGAGAGACAAGTACCTGTGGTGGAGCACAGCATTGTGATTACTGAACCAACCTCTTTGCAAGAGATCGCAGCAACTCTCCTGACCGCAACATCCGCCATCTGTACTACTGCTTTGCCAACCCCTCAACAAAGGAGTGGCTATGGGATAGATTTGTATCTTTACAGCCACAGTGAGGTGCTTCCGCTAAGTGCAGTAAGTAGCCAGTGGATGCTGGCATCAATTTCATATTCTCCCGATATAAACTATATAGGCATTAATCGGCCCAACGGGCGAGGGGGTAGGATTATAGAATTTTGTCCTGTTGAAACATCGTTGCGAGAAATTTTGGAGCGCGAACTGGCTCTCCGAGGGGTGAGGTTAGAAATAAGCCAATGATAAGCCCGCTTGGAGTTCTCGGAGCGGAGGGCGGCCTTTCACGTGAGCAACGTCCTCCAGAAACTGGGTACAGCCAGCCGTACCAAGGCCGTGGTGAAGGCCAAGGAGGGAGGATGATTGGATGAGAGGGTGTACCTGTAAGAATTGACAGTAAGTGAGTATTCAGAGCAGGAAGTATGAAATGCGCAAAAGCAAGCTGGTATTGTTGTTCATACTGATTCTGGTCTTGGCCGGAGTCTCACTTGTTGTCAGAGCAATGCTCTTTAAGGCTCAGCCTTCGCCTCCTCTTAATGACCTCCTTTTGCGTCCAGAAGACATTTGCAACAATGTGATTGGATGTGAGGAAATTGAGATGGGTTCTGTGGACCCCACAGAAGACGCAAAAGAGACGGCGGAATTCTTAGGGCTTCCTATTGACTACCAAGAGGGGACCTGGTTCCATGTTGTGGTCTTTGTTAAAGACGACCCTCCTCTGGTAATAGGGCAAGCTATCTATCGCTACAAGAGCAATAAAGAGGCTATAGCCCGCTATGAACAACTGTTAAAGGGACTCCCCGATGCTCCAATAGGCCGTGAAACATCCATTATTAGCACATCTGAAGGGCGCTTCAAGGGTATAAGAGGCCAGGTTGTTGAGGCTCAAGACCCTGAGTTGGGGTTGGTATATTGGTTCATCGGCGTGCGGGGGGACTTCTTGACCGTTTTAGTAGTTTCCGATGTGAGATCCAAAGGGCAAGCGGTTCTCAAGCAATTAGTGCCTTTGGCGGTGGAGCGGATGGCACTGCCCTGATAGTTTCTTATGAAGCTGAACACGACTGCAATTCTGAAGGAAATCTCACAGCAACACGAGGTGCTTTTCCTGCAGGGTAGAGGTTACTGTATTATGCCCTTAATGGAATTTGGAGGTAGACTATGAGGTATGGGAAACTCTGGTTATTCGCTTTTTTGATTATGACCCAAATTGTGGGTTGCTCTTACAAGGAGCCCCTTACTTTCACTGAGTCACCCACCCTGGCAGTATTCACCCCAACCCCCTTCACCGCTCCAACGGAAGAGCCTCCACCTTTTACCCCTTCACCTTCTCCTCCGCCCTCTCCCCCTCAATTCACGCCTTCGCCCTCCCTTCCTCCATATCCGCCTCCACTTCCCACAGCAGCGGGAACAATTTTACACTTCTCAGCGGGCTGCCCTAATCCTGAAGGGCTAAAGGTTGTTAAAGAATTTCGCAAAACAGAAGCCTTAGAGGTCCTTAATGAATTCTTTTTAGGGAATTTGGAGAAAGTATTCCAGGTGACCGATCCATCTGTTTGGCCTCTGCTATCTTCATCCTACGAAAGGGAACCTTCTGCTCTGGTTGAAGGTAACCTGGCAGAGCCTCGGCCTGCACGTGAATCACCCTATGCGGAATTGCTCGCCAATGCGTGCGGTGACAAGACTTTGGATTACTCATGGTGGGTAGAGGTATGCCCCGGTTCACCCCCACCCCCGGAATTTGCGGTCTGCCCGCCTGGGGTAAGGCTTCACTACTTTTTCATCAATCGGGAAGGGCGTTGGTTAATATGGGGATTTGGATAAGATGGTTAAGTGAAATACAACCGTTCGTTCTCGGTTGTATCCTTGTATGGGCAGGGGCCTGGAAATTTGGAGTGCCTAACGCAAGCCAAGCAGCATAGTAGTACTCGGCCCTAAGTCCACAGCACAGCCGGTTTTTAAGGAGCTATTGCCCATAGCACTGGAACGAATGGCTGGGTTTTAATTTTTCTGAAATCCATTTAACGAGCGAGGCGAAAGTTTCGGGGTCACGGCCTTTGCGGGTTGCCCCAAGCCCATCCACATCGGGCAGGGAAAGGATGGCCTGGGCAAACTCAGGGGAGACGCTCCCTCCGTAGATTATTCGGACCTTTTCGGCTGCGGCCCCAAATTTTTCCCTTAGTTTCTCCCTCAAGATTGCGCATCCCTTCCCAATGTGCTCAGGGGAAGCCGGCCGCTCCACCCCTATCGCCCCCTCCGGTTCGTAAACGAAGACCATCCTCTCAATTTCCTCGGCTGAACAGCCGGAGGTTAAAGCTTTAAGCTGCCTCTCCAGGAACGGCTCCAGTTCTCCAGAGTAATCAGCCGGCTCGCCCACAAGGAGTATTGGTCGGAGGCCAGCTTCAAGGGCAGCGTGGACTTTGCGGTTCACAAGCTCATCGTTTTCTCCAAAGTGGCGGCGGCGTTCCCAGTGCCCTAACATCACCCAATTGCACCCTACATCTACCAAGAGCTGAGCCGAAATTTCCCCGGTCCAGGCTTGCCCAGGGCCAGGGTGAAGGTTCTGAGCACCAAGTTGGACTTTGCTACCCTTAAGCTCTAAGGAAGCTACATAGAGAGCAGTGAACGGTGGGCATATCACGATGTCCACTTCCTCCGCCAGGTCGCTTACCAAAGGGAGAAATTTGCGGATGAAGGAAATTGTTTCGGAAATAGTCATGGCCATTTTCCAATTGGCCAGGGCAAACGGCTTCCTCATCGCTCAAGGAGCTCCTCGTAGGTTTCTTTGAGGGCTTTCACTATCTTTTCCCAGCGGTATTTTTCGTTCACCAGTTTGAAGGCTTCTTCCCCAAGCCTCGCCCTCTCTTTTTCATTGCTCAGGAGCCAGCAGACGGCTTCGGCAAATGGTTCAGGCTCATCGGCCAAAAGCAGGTGGAGGCCGTGCTGGAAGGGATAGCCTTCGGCTCCGAGGGAAGTGGAGACAACGGCTTTCTTCATCGCCATAGCTTCCAGAATCTTAAGCCTTGTCCCGCCTCCCATGCGCATGGGCACAACAAAAACGGAGGCGAAGGCGATGAAAGGCCGGATGTCTTCCACGTAGCCAGTTATTACCACACCTTCCCGGTTCATTATGGCCTTCAGCCGTGGGTGAGGGTTCCTTCCGACCACATAGAAGCAAGCTTGAGGGAATTTTTCCCTTATCTTGGGGAAGATTTCTTGGGCAAACCAGAGGGCTGCATCTACGTTTGGACGGAAGTCCATTTTGCCTGTGAAAACCAAGGCCCATGGGCTCCAATCAGCCAGAGGGGGGTTGCGGGGGGCAAAGTCGGAATAGAAATCTACATCTATGCCGTTGGGAACAACCCGCACTTCCAGCTCCGGAACAAGCTTCCTCAGAGCTTCGGCATCGGCTTCGGATACTGCTATTACTCGGTCAAATTTCCTGCAGACCAATGCCTCGTAGCGGGCCAACTTCTGCCATTGGATTAGGGAGTAGATGCCAGCAGGCCAGTAGCGGGGCTGACGGATATCGGTTTCAAAGGCTCTTTTCTGGAGGAGGTATTCGGCGTTTTGGTCGCCGAAGACCAAGGCAGGCTTTCGGCCTTCTCTGTGGTTTGCAATCCAAAGCCCGTATTGGGCCATCTCTATCCCTTCCACATGGACTATGTCGTAGCTGTTTCGGGCCAGAAGTTCCTTTAGGCGTTCTATGAGGAGAGGCGAGGATTTGCGGTAAACTACATCGGGCAAAGGGGAGGAAATTAAGCGGAGGAGACGCTTAGGGATAGAATGGGAGGGGTTAGGAACTGCTTCTACGATTTCGCATATTTCCCTCAAAGGGCTGGGTATGGAGGGCTTTGCGCCTTCGTAAAAAGTCAAGAGGTGGATGGAGTAGTCGTCGGCCAGATGGCGGAGGAGGTTGTAGTTGCGAATGTTAGTCCCTTGGTGTGGAGGGTATGGGATAACGGGCATCAGGGCTAATAGCTTCCTCATATTTCACCCAGCACCCTCCGGTAAACTTCCAGGGTTTTAGAGGCAGTCTTTTCCCAGGAGAAGAGAGATGCCCTCTTCAGGCCCTTTTCCCTCAGCTCTTGGGCGAACTCTGGCTCCTTGAGGATACGCCTTATAGCCGCAGCCCAGGCTTCTTCATCATCCGGTTCTACTAAGATTGCTGCGCTTCCGGTCACTTCCGGTATAGAGGCGACGTTGGAGGCTACAACCGGCAGGCCGCAGGCCATAGCTTCCAAAATGGGCAGGCCGAACCCTTCGTATATGGCAGGATGGGCCAGTAAAGAAGCGGAGTTATAGAGGTAAAGGAGCTTTTCGGCTGGGACGAACCCCAGGAAAAGGACATCTTTGCGCAGGTTTAGCTCATCCACCATCTCAAAAACTTTCTCCGAAAGCCAGCCCCTTCCTCCCACCAACACAAGCTTTACATCTTCCCGGCATCGTTCCCTTACGATTTTGAATGCTTTGAGGAGGGTAGGCACATTCTTCCTCGGTTCTATGGTGCTTACGAAGAGGATGAACCGGCCCTCAATGCCGAATAGCTCTCGGACCATGCCCGATGCTTCCCTGGGGTCAATGGGA
>CAZPWR010000244.1:0-2865 GCA_964590555.1 uncultured Anaerolineae bacterium
GGGGCTATGCTTTCGGAAGGGATGAGGATGATTTTGCGAGCTTGCTTTTCTTCCTCGTAGCGAATCAGGCGGTCTATTTCAGGGTCAATGACGGAAAGTTCGCCTTTCAGGATTTGGACGTATTCTTGCGCAAGCTCCAGGTCCATATTTCACCTCCCTAAAGTCTCATTTTTGGTAAACGATGGGTTTGGGTTGCCCAATCTGGGGGGAAGCGGGCCTTTTCTTCTCCAATATTTTCTCCACCTCGGGGACGTTTTCCCCAAGCAGACGGCGGAGTTCAAAGATTTCGTCTCGGAGCATAGCCGCTTTTTCAAATTCAAGGTTCCGAGCAGCTATGTGCATTTGGTTTTCCAGCTCTTTTATCATCCGCCTAAGCTCGTCTTTGGGGATTTCCTCCCCTCTTACGATGTATTCAGCTTTCCGCTCCGCTACTTTCCGCACTCTATCGGTAAGGTCGCGCACTTCTTTGACTATGCTGCGGGGTTCAATGCCATGGCGGAGGTTGTACTCCATTTGGATGCGGCGTCGCCTTTCCGTCTCTTCTATTGCTTTGCGCATTGCTTCGGTTATAGTATCGGCATACATTATGGCTGTGCCTTCTACGTGCCTTGCTGCTCGGCCTATGGTTTGGATTAAAGCTGTCTCAGAGCGTAAGAACCCCTCTTTGTCCGCATCCAGTATAGCTACAAGGGAGACTTCAGGCAAGTCAAGCCCTTCCCTCAGCAGGTTTATCCCCACCACTACATCATACACTCCAAGGCGCAAGTTGCGCAAGATTTCCACTCGCTCAATGGTGTCAATTTCGGAGTGGAGGTAATGGACTTTTAGGCCCATCTCTGTCAAGTATTCGGCCAGGTCTTCGGCCATCCTTTTGGTGAGAGTAGTGACCAGAGTCCGCTGGCCTTTTTCCGCCCGCTTGCGTATTTCTGAGATCAGGTCATCCATTTGGCCCTTGGTAGGCCGGACGAATATTTGCGGGTCTACTATGCCTGTAGGCCTTATGAGTTGTTCCACTATCTGCTCGCTTTTTTCCAGTTCGTAAGGGCCTGGGGTGGCGGAGGTGAAGATTACTTGGCGCACCCTTTGCTCAAATTCTTCAAATTTGAGGGGGCGATTGTCCAGGGCCGAAGGGAGGCGGAAGCCGTAGTCTACAAGGGTTTTCTTGCGGGTGTAGTCTCCGTGGTACATCCCTCGGAGCTGGGGTATGGTCATGTGGGATTCGTCTATTACGACCAGGAAGTCATCGGGGAAGTAATCCAGGAGGGTCCAAGGTGGCTCTCCGGGCTTGCGGCGGGAGAGGTGTCGGGAGTAGTTTTCAATGCCTGGGCAGTATCCGGTCTCTTTGAGCAGTTCCAGGTCGTAGCGGGTGCGCTGTTCAAGGCGCTGGGCTTCCAGGAGTTTGCCCTGAGCCCTGAGTTCGGCAAGCCTTTCTTCCAGCTCCTGCTCTATGTCCCTTATAGCGAGCTGCAGTTTCTCGTAAGGGGTTATGAAGTGTTTGGCTGGGTATATGGCTACAGCGTCCAGTTCCCTCAAGTTCTCACCGGTTAGGGGGTCAAATTCGGTTATGCGGTCAATCTCATCGCCCCAGAATTCAATCCGGTAGGCGGTTTGGAGGTATGCTGGCTGGATTTCTATGGTGTCTCCTCGGACTCGGAACCTTCCTCGCTCTAAGACGGTGTCGTTTCTTTCGTATTGGATTTCAACCAGGTGGCGTAGGACTTTGTTGCGGCGGCGCGTTTCTCCTCTTTTGAGGGTGAGGACGACCTGGCCATAGTCTTCGGGGCTTCCGAGGCCGTATATGCAGGAGACCGAGGCTACGATGATGACATCTCGGCGGGAAAAGAGCGCAGATGTGGCTGCCAGCCTCAGGCGGTCAATTTCTTCGTTGATATCAGCGTCCTTTTCAATGTACAGGTCGTATTCGGGAAGGTAAGCTTCGGGCTGGTAGTAGTCGTAGTAGCTTACGAAGTATTCAACGGCGTTGTGGGGGAAGAATTCTCTGAATTCGGCGTAGAGTTGGGCGGCAAGGGTTTTGTTGTGGGCGATGACTAAGGTTGGTTTTTGGACTTGTTCTATGACATTGGCGATGACGTAGGTTTTCCCGGTGCCGGTGGCACCCAAGAGTGTTTGGTAGCGGTATCCTTTGCGGATACCTTCTACCAGCTTTTCTATGGCTTGAGGCTGGTCGCCCGTTGGTTTGAAGGGTGAAACGAGCTTAAAGCGTTCCATCTTTTATTTTCTCCAACCCCCATTTGCTGGGAGTTCGCTGTGCTTTTAAGTGCCGTTCGTGAGTTGCTCGCTAATGTAAGCTATTTTAACTCCAGAGCACAAGTGCGCTCTGTGGTAAGGCTCCTTTACTCAAATTATACCTCCACTCTGGGGAGGTCAGCAATGCCTTTTGGGCGGGAGGCAAGGCTTTCCGGTTTTCCGGGGAAGTGGTTGTTTTCGGCCGCAGGATAAGGCGGAGGGCGTAAGGTAACTATGAGCAATTACCCTACTGTGCTAGGACCAGTTGGAGGCGCAGGCTTATAGTGTTGCCCGCGTTTGAAATACTGGGAAGTCCTGTGGAGACGTGAGAAACGCTTGCCGTTTCCGGCAAAATGGGTTGGACTTTAGTTAGCGGGCAATTCATGCCGGTACGGATGGTCCGAAGGCTTTCCCCGCAGGATGAAGAGGCCTTTGGCCAAAATCCGAGCATGAGGGGAGGTCGGGGCACTTTTGGAGATTCCCGGATTTTAAGTTTGGTCTGACCCTGCAAATAAAGGGGTAAGGAAGCATAAAGTTGGCACTAGTAAGGTATGGAGGGGCGGAACCTAACCCCCCAGCCCCCTTCTCTGCGACCTAACCCTCCACCCCCTTCCCTGC
>CAZPWR010000245.1:0-3392 GCA_964590555.1 uncultured Anaerolineae bacterium
GGTAATAATCGGCGCAGCAACCTTGCAAAAATGGCGCCTTAAACTGGACTTTGAGGCCGACGAAGTAATCATAGACCCACGGGTTACCCATTTGCGCTTGCTCTAATGTGTGAACCCAAAAACATCAGCCTTTGGGTTTTCCCGTGCCTGCACTTTTTGGAGGTGAACCTGTGGCTATCATTCGGAAACGTATCCGCCTGGTCGGCTCAAAGAGAAGCCGAGAAGAAATAGCCATCTTTGACAGCGGTACTACCTACTCATGCATTCGGCCTGAACTGGCCAAGATGCTTGGAACCATAGAACCTCTGCCTGAACCAATGGATTTCAGTACGGCCAAAGATGGAGAGACCTTAACTGCTACGGAGAGGATAGTGCTCAACTTCTATTTGGAAGGCTACCGTTTCTCCGATGAGTTCATGCTCATTCCAGGCCTATCTGAACCGGTAATAATCGGCGCAGCAACCTTGCAAAAATGGCGCCTTAAACTGGACTTTGAGGCCGACGAAGTAATCATAGACCCACGGGTTACCCATTTGCGCCTGCTCTAATGTGTGACAACTCCGGAAACCGCACATTATGTTTGCCGGCTGAGGTTTAGCACAGGGCAGGCAGCCTAAAGAGTGGAGGTGATTTCTAATCGTTACAATTCATTGAAGCTGATGAGTGCATCCATTTAACGACTTTTGTGTTTTAAAAATTAAAAGTTACGACCAGCGCGAAGGGGCGCAAAAGCAAAGATGCGAGGAAGGAGGAAAGAGTTATGAAGAAACCGCTCTGGATACCTTCCGAAAGCCGCAAGCGCCAAGCTAATATGACCCGCTTCATAGAATTTGTCAACGCTAAGCACGGTCTTAATCTGCAAACTTACCACGAGTTATACCAATGGTCTGTAGAAAATATCCCCGAGTTCTGGGCCACTGTATGGGATTTCGTCGGAATCAAAGCCTCTCAGCCTTACACTCAAGTTGTGGATGACTTAAGCCGTTTCCCAGGAGCTAAATGGTTCATCGGGGCAAAGTTGAATTTTGCTGAGAACTTGTTGCGCTACCGCGATGACCACACGGCTTTCATTTTCCGGGGCGAGACCCAGAAATCGGCCAGGATGACTTACAGGGAACTCTATGACAACGTGGCTAGGCTGGCCAAAGCCTTAAGGGATATTGGGGTTAAACCCGGCGACCGTGTAGTGGCCTACATGCCCAACCTTATAGAGACGGCTGTCGCTATGCTGGCTGCCACAAGCATAGGAGCTATCTGGGCCTCTTGCGCTACCGATCTTGGTGCGCCTGCCGCCTTGGAACGTTTAGGCCAAGTGGAGCCTAAGGTCCTCTTTACAGCCGATGGCTATTACTACGGGGGCAAGCTTTTTAACACCTTGCCCAAAGCTGCCGAGGTCGCTAAAGGCATCCCATCCTTAGAAAAGGTGGTAGTTGTATCTTACATTGAGGACAAGCCGGACATCAGCTCTATCCCTAATGCAGTGCACTATGAGGACTTCCTGGCCAAAGAAAGTGGCCTTGAGATTCAATTTGAGCAATTACCATTTGACCACCCTGTATTCATCATGTTCTCTTCCGGCACCACAGGCAAGCCTAAATGCATGGTCCAGGGGGCCGGAGGTGTCCTCATCAACCACCTCAAAGAACTAATACTCCACACTGATTTAAAGCGAGAAGACACAATCTTCTACATCACCACTTGCAGTTGGATGATGTGGAACTGGCTGCTTAGTTCCTTAGCTGTAGGAGCTACTATAGTCCTCTACGATGGAAATCCCAATTACCCCGATCCCGGTGCCATGTGGAGATTGGTTCAAGATGAAAGGATAACTATCTTCGGCTGCAGCGCCAGTTACATCAACTTCTTGAGGAAACAAGGGGTCAGGCCAGGCAAGGAATACGACCTCTCTTCTTTGCGGGAGATTTCCCAGACAGGCTCTCCTCTCTCGGCTGAAGGTTTTGAATACGTTTATAAAGAAATCAAGGCCGATTTGCACTTTAACTCCATATCAGGCGGAACAGACATTAATGGCTGCTTTGCTGCTGGCAGCCCCACACTCCCCGTGTATGCTGGGGAACTCCAAGGTCCGGCTTTGGGTATGAAGATAAAGGCTTACGACGAGAAAGGCAACCCGGTTTATGACCAGATGGGCGAGTTAGTATGCGAAGCCCCCTCGCCTTCTATGCCCTTATATTTCTGGAACGACCCAGACGGGAAGAAGTATCGGGCTGCTTACTTTGAATTCTACCCGGATAAGAATGTCTGGCGCCACGGCGATTATATCGTCATGCACAGCGACACCGGCGGCATAACTTTCTACGGTAGATCAGATGCAGTCCTTAAGCCCTCCGGCGTGCGCATCGGGACAGCAGAAATTTACACTCCCTTGGAAAGCCTGGAAGAAATTGCCGATGCCTTGGCTGTTGGGCAAAACTGGGAAGGGGACCAGCGCATAATCCTCTTCGTTAAATTGGCTCCCGGCTTTAAGCTCACAAAGGAATTGAAAGACAAAATCCGTAAGACGCTGCGGGAGAAAGCTTCACCGCGTCACGTGCCGGCTATTATCCTGGAAGCCCCTGATATCCCCTACACCCTGAACTTGAAAAAGGTAGAAATCGCCGTCGCTAACATTATCAATGGACGGCCAGTGGTAAATCGGGATGCCCTCATTAATCCCTCTTGCCTGGATTTTTACGAGAGCATCGTGCCCTTCCTCCAGCAGGCAAGGGGGGACGAAGATTGCACATAAATTAAAGGAGGTAAATAGCCATGCTACAGAAATTAGCAACCAGATTGACTCGCTGGAGTATGCGCTATGTGCCCGATGCCTGGATCATAGCCGTTATCCTGACCGTAATAGTCTTCATCTTGGCCCTGATTTTTGGCAAGCATGGGCCTTACCAACTGATCCAGGATTGGGGTAATGGCTTCTGGCTACTGCATAGCTTTGCCATGCAAATGGCCCTAATTATCATGACAGGTTACATTCTCTCCACTTCGCGCCCGCTGAAGGCAGCCTTGAACTGGCTGGCCGGCCTTCCCAAGAGCCCAGCAGCCAGTGTAGGACTTATGGCGCTGGTCTCCATGGTCCTGGCGTGGATTAACTGGGGCCTCTCCATTGTCGGCAGCGCTGTCTTCGTACGATACATGGTCCGCAAACAGCGCGGGGTAGATTACGGCCTCCTGGTCTGCGCTGCCTACCTAGGGTTGGGCGGAATGTGGCACTCAGGCCTTTCGGCCTCAGCTCCCCTATTGGTAGCCACACCCAAGCACTTCATGGAAAAAGAGATGGGCATTATCAGCGTCGCTGACACCATCTTCACCCCATTCAACCTGATTCTGGCGCTTATAGTCCTGGTTGTATGGACCTTCTTGGCCACCCGCATGCACCC
>CAZPWR010000246.1:0-3443 GCA_964590555.1 uncultured Anaerolineae bacterium
GAAGCACGTGGAGAAAGTCAAAATCTCCTTCCTGGCCGAGGATTTGCCCCCATGGGGCTACAAGCTCTACCGCCTTGTCCCCGGAACCCCTGCTCCATCGCTTGAAAGAAGCGTCCTCTTGGACCAAAGGACTATGGAGAACGAGTTCCTACGCGTGGAGGTTGCGGAGGACGGCACTTTAACGGTCACCGATAAAGAAAGCGGCGCCGTTTACGAGAACATCGGTTACTTTGAGGATTCTGGGGATGCGGGCGATGAGTACAATTATGAGCCCCCGCAGAGCCAGGAGATTTTCACCACACTGAACCAAAAGGCCGAAGTAGAAGTAGCCGAGGATTTCCAAGATTGGGCAACCATTATGATAAGGCACCGTTTCCTCATCCCGCAGGGCCTTACCGCCGACCGCAAACGCCGAAGTGCCCGGAAGGTTCTATGCCCTTTGACCGTTTTTGTCACCCTCAAGCGGGGGGTGAAGCGGGTTGAATTCCTACCCATTGTGGAAAACAGGGCCCAAGACCACCGCCTAAGGGCCGTTTTTCCCACAGGAATCCCCTGCCACAAATCAATTGCCGAAAGCGCCTTTGCTTTGGTATCCCGCCCCACATCCCTCCCGGAAGCTATAAGCCCGTTTGAATCCCCTGTGAACACTTACCCTCAGGAGCGCTTCCTTCTGGTCCAAGGCGATGGCTACGGAGTTGCAATCCTGAACAAAGGCTTGCCCGAGTACGAAGTCACCCCTGAGGGGGTGGTTTTCCTCACGCTTCTGAGGTGCGTGGGCTGGCTTTCAAGGGATGATTTGCGTTCCAGGCTTGGCCATGCCGGCCCTCCCTACGAAGTTCCGGAGGCCCAATGCTTAGGCGTGCACGCCTTTGAATATGCTTTTGCGCCCTACTCAGGCCCTTGGCAAGAAGCTTCCCCTTGGCTTGAAGCCGAAGCTTTTACTCGGCCCCTCTTGGCGGAAAGGGTTCAGGCTTCCGGGAGCTTGCCTCCTTCCATAAGCTTCCTGCAAGTAAGCCCTCCGCAGCTGGTGGTAAGCGCCGTGAAGGCGGCCGAGGATGGGGAAGGAATAGTAGTGCGGCTCTGGAACGCAAGCCAGGAAGAGGTTTTGGGAAGCATCCTCTTCTGGTTTGACGTTGAACAAGCGTGGGAGACAAACCTCCTTGAGGAAGCTCTAACCGCTCTCAAGGTGGAGGGGAAAAGGGTTACTTTCCAGGCGAAAGGGTGTGAGATTAAAACGCTGAAGGTTTTGAACCGCAAGGCTTCTTAATCGCTCTACGCTCTTTACGCCCTCGGCGCAAAACCGACCTTTGCGGGCCCTGCCGATGGTCGGGTTCGTTGGCTTTCATTTCTTTTGCCAAAGCTCAACCCCTTATGGTATACTTCGGCCGAACGGAGGAGGGGGAGTCTTATGGAGAAAGTTGAGGAGCTTTTCCCCAAAGTGGAGGAGGCGCTGCAAAAGCTCCGCTCAAAACTTGAACGGGGAGAACTACCCCTGCAAGAAGCCGCTTATACTCTGAAGAAAGCGCTTTTGCTCTTGGAATTATCGGCCCAGAGGGAGGTAAACCCTTTAGAGATAAGCTCTGTGTTGGACTTGGCAGAGAGGGAGCGAGAGATAACCACTAAGCTTTTGGTAAGGCTGGGAGAATGCTTAGCCCAAGCGGAAGGGCCGGAACTTCGGAGAAAGCTGCAGGAAGAGCTCAGAAGAATCGCCCTGTGGCTTCAGCCCCCCGATGATTTCATAAGGATGGGCATGACCGAGGGGGTCAAGTTTTTTGCCCGGAAGGCTTTTGAAGGCCTTCCGATCCAAATTGAACTGAACGTTGAAGGCTTGCCCGATAGGCTACCTGACCTCCTGGCTTTGTTCCTCTTCCGCATCTTCCAGGGAGCGCTCCTTTATGCCTGCCAATCGGCTCAGGCAAGGAAGATAGAGCTTTCCTTCAAGAGGGAGAAGGACTTTATCTTCATCAATCTCCAGCACGATGGCTTGGCCTTTGACGAGCAGGAAGCCGAGATGCTTTCCACCCTCATCCCTCTTTACACCCGTGTTCGTGCCCTCGGGGGGAATCTGAAGGTTAAGGAGTGCTTCCTTCACATAGCTGTCCCCTTTGCCCTTTAAACTTCAATTCCGGAGGACGGGGTGATAAAAGTCCTCTTAGTGGATGACCATCCGATATACCGGCAAGGCCTAAGGCACATCTTGGAGCTGAACGAAAACATAAAGGTGGTGGGTGAGGCTTCCAACGGGAAAGAAGCGCTGGAGATGGCCAAGAAACTTTCACCAGATGTGGCTATTGTGGATATAAGCTTGCCGATAATGGATGGCCTGCAGCTCACCCGCTACCTCAAGATTCATTGCCCGAACACAGCTGTTATCCTCATAACCGGTTTTGATGCAGAGCACCAGCTTTTCCACGCCATTAAGGCTGGAGCCGCTGCTTATTTCACCAAGGAAATTGAGCCCGAAAAGCTTCTGAAGGCCGTAGAGATGGTAGCCCAAGGGTACTACTTGATCGGGGAAGAGGTCCTGAAAGAGCCAGCAGTAGCCCACTGGCTCATCGGCGAGTTTGAAAGGCTTGCGGTTGAGCTTGGGGGAGAGCCAGGGGACCTCTTTAAGCCCCTTTCGGCCAGGGAGTTGGAAATACTCAGGCTCATAGCCAAGGGTTATTCCAACAAGCAAATAGCCCACCACTTGGGGATAAAGGAGCAAACGGTGAAAAATCACTTGACCTCAATACTCCGAAAGCTGGCCGTCAACGACCGAACCCAAGCGGTCCTCTATGCCGTGAGGCGGGGATGGATAAGGCTTGAAGAACTGGGAGGCAAAGATGGAAGAGCTCCGGCAATTCCTAAGGGAATGCGCTGAAGAATACCAAAAGGTCCTCCAAGAGCTAAAGGAAAGCGAAGACCTCTTGCGCCAAGCGCGCAAGGAGTTAGAAAAACTGACAACCCAGAGCGCCCAAGCAGCCGTTACAATTCGGCAGATAGAAGAAAACATTGACCGTTATCCGGCCAGGGAAGTGCAAAGGGCCTACAAGCAAGCCCAATCGCTCCAGGTTCAACTTTTGACCTTGAGGGAAAGGATTGGGCAAATAGAAGGGCAATACAAAGCTTTAGAGCGCTACGCTCGCCACCTGCGCCGCCTCTTAGACCTGGGGGAGAGGATGGAAGAAACCTTGCCTTCGGAAAAGGAAGCGGTGATACCAGGTGAACTGGTCCTGCGGATCGTTGAAGCCAGAGAGCAAGAGAAAAGGGAGCTGGCCCGCCAAATGCACGATGGCCCAGCCCAGGCTCTTACGAACCTCATCCTCCAAGCGGAAATATGCGAGAGGTTATTCCTCCGTGACAGGGCCAAGGCCCAAGAAGAGCTGGCCAACCTCAAGAAAGCGGCCAGCGAAACTTTCCAGCAAATCCGCAACTTCATCTTCAACCTGCACCCTATGATG
>CAZPWR010000247.1:0-1741 GCA_964590555.1 uncultured Anaerolineae bacterium
CTTTTACCCCCCTCGCAGGGGGGTTACGGGGGGTTGGGGGGACACCCCCCATAACCCCCGGGAAGAGGCTTCGCCCCTTCCCCCCCCAGTTCTAATGAAGGGGCGTAGCGCCGCTATGCCAGTAACTCAGCGGAGGCCAACTTTTAGCCAAAGGCTTAATGGAGCTAAGAGGTTTTAAGGGATGGCTGGGGGGAGGTAAATGGTGAAGGTGCTACCGAGGCCAGGCTCGCTTTCTACCCCTATCTTGCCACCGTGCAGGCTTATTATATCCTTAGCTATCGCTAACCCCAAGCCTAAACCTTGCTGCTCAGTCCTTTCCCTGCCTATTTGCCTGAAGCGTTCAAAAAGGTTAGGGATTTCTTCCGGTGGAATCCCTATCCCTTTATCCTTTACCGCTATCTCCACAAATTCTTCCCCTTTGCGGAGGGAGACAATCACTTCTTTCTCTTCCCGCAGGGAAAATTTGATGGCATTGTCCACGATGCGGCCCAGGGCATCCGTGAAAAGTGGCTCCAATATTCGCACAGGTGGGATGGGAAAGCTCACTTGGTATTCTAACCGAACTCCCTTGCTTTCGGCCAAAGGGCGGTATTTCTCTACCACTTTACCTACTATGTCTCCCAGGTCATTCCTTATTTCTGAAAACCGCTGGAACTGCTCCATAGCTCGGCCTGTATCTATTTGGATGAGCAGCAGGAAATCCTCAACCAGCTTTACGAGCCGGTCGGCCCCTCTCTTCACTTCCAGGAGGTAATCCTGCAAAGCGTTCGGGGGGAATGATTTAAGGTCTTCCAGAGCCAGTTCAGTGTAGCCCACTACGTAGGTAAGGGGGGTGCGGAGCTCGTGGCTCAAGGCAGTTATGATTTGTTCCTTGAGCTTTTCTATCTTTGCTTCGGTTACCTCTCGGATAGCCTTGGCCCTTTCCAGCCGGGAACGAACTACGGCCAATAGCTCTCGGACGTCAAAGGGTTTAGTGATGTAGTCTTCAACTCCCAAGCTTTTGCCTTGTATGATGTCTTCAAGGGAGCCTTTGGCCGTGAGGAAGATGAAAGGGATTGGCACCCATTCCGGTTTGCTTCGGACGGCCTCATAGAAGGCGTAGCCGTCCATTCGCGGCATCATTATGTCGGCTATTATGAGGTCGGGGCGGGTTTTGGCCATGATTTCCAAGGCTTCTATCCCGTCCCTGGCCGTGAGGACTTCATAGCCTTCTCGTTCCAAAAGGTCCCTGAGACCGTAAAGAAGCGCGAGATTGTCTTCTACCACTAATATTGTTGCCATTTATGCTCCGAACCTCCTTTTTGCCCCGCCTTCATTCGTAGCGCAGGGCTTCTATGGGATTGAGGCTGGCCGCTTTATTGGCCGGGTAAATCCCGAAAAACAGCCCCACCGCCGCCGAAAATATCACCGCTAAGAGCACTGACCAAGGTGTAACCAAGGTCTGGATATTGCTACCGCCGATGTTTATACGTCCTACCCCCCACGAGGCCAACCAACCTAAAACTATCCCTATTGCTCCCCCAAGCAAGCTCAGTACTGTGGCTTCGGTCAGGAACTGCAGGAGGATGTCCCTCCTCTTAGCTCCTACCGCCATCCTTACCCCGATTTCCCGCGTCCTTTCTGTAACCGAGACCAACATTATGTTCATTATACCAATCCCGCCAACGATTAGCGAAATGGCCCCTATGCTCCCCAGGAAGATGGTGAAGATGTTAGTTATAGCATTGGCCATAGAGAGCAT
>CAZPWR010000248.1:0-4877 GCA_964590555.1 uncultured Anaerolineae bacterium
GCTTCGGCGAAGGGCTTGGTTTTGTTTCAGCTATATTTTAGCACCTATTTTCCTTTTTGTCAAATCGGCAAAGTTGGAAAATTGGCCAATTTCGCGGCAAACCTCCGGTTACCCCCTAAACCCCGGGAGGTCGACGGCAAAAGAAATAAGAGCAGATTTGGCGTAATTTTGAGGAAATTTCGGCTTTAAAAGGCAAATTTTTGGAATTTTCCTCCCTTTTTGCCTTATGGCCAAAATGTCAAATTAGGCCGTCTTGGCCAAAAACAGCTCCAAAACCGGCAGGTCGACTGCAATTGACCACAAGGTTTTTGCGCCTTATACCAATAGAATCAAATCGGCGCTAATCCAAGATGATTGGGGGGGGAAAAGAGCAATGGCCTCATCTTAAGCACAGTCAAATGAGTTTTCCCTCCCATCCCAACCCCCTACCCCCTAATAGGGGGTGGCCCCAGTGCGTTGTAAACTTATACCCACCGAGCCGCAAGCAATAAATAAGGGGCGTAGAACTTCTCATCGTCCGTAAGATGGCTCCTCTCTACCCGACCATTGTAACCCTTTCGCCCCTTGGGATAACGCGAAACGGCTCGCCCACTCTTCCACAATCAGTCTGGAAAACAACTGCCCTTCAAAGGGGCAAGAAAGCAAGGCCACAAGTGCTGTCTAAGCGGGGGCTGTAAGCCAAAAAGCGGAGCTTGGTACGAGCCTCGCATGCTGTCCACTGGTATTGGGGCAAATGGTGGCGGCTAAGAAGGGTTACTTGCTTTGTCCCCAGGCTCAAAGGGCAGGATAAACGCTCTTTCTGGACGGCCCCTCTTCCCCCTCTGCCTCATACCTTATCAGGGGATGTACCCCAAAAGCGGGAAGTAGAGCTTATGCTTTGCGCCACCAATAGCTTTCTTGCTTCAAGATTTGATAAGCCAGGTCTGCCATAGGTGGGGCCCCTCCTTATTTGAGTTTTCCCACAAGCTTTTTAGGGGGGAAACCCCACCTTTTGTCAGGATCGCTTCCACCACCTTGTAACGATCTCTTGGCTCAAACGCATGGGCGAGTTTGCCAAATAAGGCCCATTGTGCTATAGTTATCAAAGCTTTTCCCAAAACTCAAAAGGAGGAAGGGTAAGAGGATGAGGGAATACGAGCTGGCTTGCATATTTAGTCCTGAATTGGAGCAAAGCAAAATTGATTCAAATTTGGAGGATTTGAAGCGGATTGTCAAAGGCTTGGGGGGAGATGTAAAAGGAGTAAATGCATGGGGACTCAGGCGTTTTGCCTATCCAATCCGCAAGAAGAAAGAGGGCTACTACGTCTTCTTGAACCTGGAGCTTCCCCCCGACGCCGTCAACAAGCTGGACCAATCCCTGAAGTTTAACGAGAACATCCTTCGCCACCTCATAATAAAAACTTCGGAAGAGTAGGGGGTAAGGGGAAATGGCGAGGGGGCTAAATAAGATAATCCTCATAGGTAACCTTGGGAGGGACCCAGAGCTCCGCTATACTCCGAGCGGCAAACCCATTGCTTCTTTCAGCCTCGCCACCAGCCGCACCTGGGTTACCCCCGAAGGGGAAAAGAAGGATGCAACTGAATGGTTCAATGTTGTGGCATGGGGGAACCTCGCTGAAATCTGCAGCCGCCGCCTCAAGAAAGGCTCAAAGGTCTACATTGAAGGCCACCTTCAGACCAGAGCTTGGGATGACCCCGAAGGCCACCGCCATTACCGAACTGAAGTCGTGGCTAACGAAATGATTATCTTGGATGAGGAATCAACTGAAGAAGAGGAAGAGGACGAAATTCCATTTTAGGAGGAGGTGAAAATTGGCTACGGAACTTAAGGAACAAGCTGTTCAGCCCCGAAGATTTGTGCCTAAAAAGAAGGTTTGCTTTTTCTGCGCCGAAAACATTGATGAGATTGATTACAAGCAGCCAGAGCTGCTCCGCCGCTTCTTGAGCGAGTGGGGTAGAATCCAGCCGCGCCGTAAGACAGGAACTTGCGCCAAGCATCAGCGGAAGTTGAGCTTGGCGATAAAGAGGGCACGTCACCTTGGCCTTCTGCCTTTCACTTCCGAGCACATCCGCAAAAGCGGAATGTAGAGGGAATTGAATGGCCAAGCGCAAGCCACCAGCTCCTAAATTAGAAACCAAGAAGGCACGGGCTATCCGTAAGAAAGAAGAGAGACAAACTCTTTACGTTTACATCGGCCTTGGAGCAGTAGCCTTTGTAATCCTCCTGCTTTTAGCTTTAGGCCTTTACCAAGAGCTCTACGCTAAACCCGCTTCCCCGGTGGCCATCGTTGGTTCTACCCCGATAAGGACTGACGCTTACCAGAGGAGGGTTCGGCTGGAGCGGTATAACCTCAAGAGGAACATTGAGTCCCTCCAGAGCCAAAAGGCCTACCTTGACCCCCAGAAGGAAGAAGACCAATTCTACATCCAGTTGATAGATTCCCAGCTTCAGAACCTCCAATCGCGGCTGGAAAACATCGGTCTTCTGGTGTTAGAGAAAATGATTGAAGAGGAGCTCATAAGGCAGAAGGCCGCCGAAGAGGGGGTAACGGTAAGCCCGGAGGAAGTCCAGCTCTACATTGAGCGCCTCTTCGGGTACGAACGTTACCCTCCCACGCCCACCCCTACCCCAATAACTACAACTCAGACGATTACAGAAACCCCAACCCCCCCGCCAACGCCTATGAGCGAAGAGGATTTCCGCAAGCTCTACCAATCTTTCCTCTCTATCCTGGCAAAGGAAGCGGGCATTTCGGAGCAAGAATACCGGGAATTGGTAGCGGTGGAGCTATTGCGGGAGAAACTCCGCCAAGCCTTAGCCGAAAAAGTCCCCACCACAGCCGAGCAAGCCCACGCTCGTCACATACTATTGGATTCGGAAGAAGAGGCTAAGAAGGTGCTGGAGGAGCTGAAGGCGGGAGCTGATTTCGCTGAGCTCGCTCGCAAATATTCCAAGGACGAAGACACTAAGGAGAACGGTGGTGACCTCGGCTGGTTCCCTAAGGGGGAATGGGAGCCAGCTTTTGATGCAGTGGCCTTTTCACTCAAAGTGGGCGAGATTAGCGATGTGGTGCGCACTTCCCGCGGTTACCACATCATAAAAGTAGAAGGGCACGAGATGGACCGGGAGCTTGACCCCGATTACTTAGCTCAGAAGAGGGCAGCGGCTTTGGATGAATGGCTTCAGCAAGCGCGCTATTCCGATAAGGTGCGCAGGCTGTGGAAGCCGGAGGTGGTTCCCCCGGAAAAAACGCCTTGAAGCCTTTAGCCTGTGTGGCGGTAAGCCTCAATTACATTGGGCAGATGGGAAATCTTTTCCAAAATTCGGGTTAACTGCTCGGCCGAGCTTATTTCCAGAGTGGCCTTCATGATGGCTACGTTGAATTTTTTGCGAGTGGTGATTTCGGCGCTGGCTATGTTCACCCCTTCATTGGCTACAATTTCAGCGATATCCCGGAAAAGCCCCTCTCGGTCAAAGGCTCTAACCGCTATGGTTACGGGGTAGCGGTGCTTGTTGTCGGCTCCCCACGCAACTTTTATCAATCTTTCCCTCTCCTTGAGCTGGAGGATGTTAGGGCAATCGGCTCTGTGAATGCTTATCCCCCGCCCTTTGGTAACGTAACCTATAATCTCATCCCCAGGGACAGGGTTGCAACATTTGGCCAAGTGAGTTAGGAGGTCGCCTACCCCAAGGACGGTAACGCCGGGGCTTTTCTCTTCCGAGGGGTGGACTCTTAAGGTTTCCTCTTGGCTTTCCAATTGGAGGAGCTTGGCCCCTATGTTCTGCGGGTTTAAGTCCCCGTACCCTATGGCTGCCAGGAAATCATCTACGTTCTCGTACTTGAACTCCTCGGCGATTTCCTCGTAACTGCGTTTTATGCCTAACTTCTTAAGCTCTTTGTCCAAAAGTGCCTTGCCCTGGGCGATGCTTTCTTCTCTGGCTTGCTTCCGGAACCAAAGCCTTATCTTTTGGCGTGCCCTTGAAGTCTTGACGTATTCAAGGTCGGGGTTGAGCCAGTCTCTGCTTGGGCCGCCCTTCTTGGCCGCAATTATCTCCACGATGTCGCCGTTCTTAAGCTTGTAATCTAAGGGGACAAATTTGCCGTTGACCTTGGCTCCGCGGCAGCGGTGGCCAAGTTCGGTGTGGATGTGGTAAGCGAAGTCTATGGGGGTTGAGCCTGCGGGCAGGTCTATGATATCGCCCTTAGGGGTGAAGACGAAGACCCTGTCTTGGAAGAAATCGCTTTTTAGGGAATCCACGAACTCTTTCGCGTCGGTGACTTCCCGGCGCCATTCCAGGATTTGCCTCAGCCAAGCGATTTTGTTCTCAAATTCTACATCCCTTGGCCTTCCTTCCTTGTACCGCCAGTGGGCTGCTATTCCGTATTCGGCTACTCGGTGCATCTCCTCTGTGCGGATTTGGACTTCCATAGGCCTACCGCCTGGGCCAACTACTGCTGTGTGGAGGGAACGATACATGTTGTCCTTGGGGGTAGCAATGTAGTCATCAAATTCGCCGGGGATTGGAGGCCAGATGGAGTGGACAACCCCAAGGGCAGCGTAGCAGTCCTTAACCTCTTTGACAATGATTCGTATGCCGTAGAGGTCGTAAATTTGTTCCAAGTCTACGTTCTTGCGCTTCATTTTCTGGTAAATGCTGTAGATGTGCTTAGGGCGTCCGGTTATTTCGGCCTCAATCCCGGCTTTGGCCAGGTGGGTCTTGAGGATTTCAATGGCTTGATTTATGAATCTTTCCCGGTCCAAGCGGCGCTGTTCCAGTTTGCGGGCTATCTCGTAGTACTTTTCCGGCTCAAGGTAGCGGAAGGCCAAGTCCTCAAGTTCCCACTTTATCTTCCATATTCCAAGTCGGTTGGCCA
>CAZPWR010000249.1:0-4259 GCA_964590555.1 uncultured Anaerolineae bacterium
TTAAGGGAAGAAATGCCTATCGCCCAAGAGCTGGGGTACGACCTATCCCCGCCTTCCCCAAGCCAAAGAGCCCATTATGAGCCAATAGGAGCGCTCTACCTTGCTCTCTTGACCTATAGGTTGAAGCCAGAAGATTTGGAAAATCTGATAAAGCGCCTGCATCCACCCCAGGGCGATTCATCCCTCATGCGGGAAGTGCAAGCCTTCAAAGAAATACTCAAGCAGCTCTCGGAAAGCGAGCTATCGCCGAGTGCCATCTACAAGCTCCTTCACCCCTACTCCGACCGAGCTCGCTTCCTTGCCCGCATCTTAACCGATTCATGGCTTGCCCGCCAACGCTTGGACCTATACCAGCGAAGCCTCCGGTTCATCCACCCTGAGATAGACGGCCATTACCTCCAAGAAGTAATGAAGATACCACCTGGCCCTATATACCGCAAGATCCTCTCAGTCCTGAGAGAAGCAAGGCTTGACGGGCAAGTCAGTTCACTGGAAGAGGAGAAAGCGCTGGTGGAAAAAATTCTGTCATCTGCAAACCCGCCAACAAATGGGGCCTAAAACCTTTCTTGCAAACCCACAAAAGCAAACCATCAGCAAACGGGGGTATGGTTAAGAACGCATCCAAGATGCCTTCTATGGAAGAAAGAGCCTCAATCTTAGCGGTAGGAGATATAAATCTGGACATAATCGCACCTATACCTTTCTACCCCCAAAAAGGCGGGGAAGGAGTTACCGATCGGGCCGAAATCCACCTTGGAGGTTCAGCCACCAATACCGCAGTCCTACTGGCTCGCTCCGGCTTTAAAACTTACCTTCTGGGGAGAATCGGGGAAGACCCATTCGGAGAATACGCCTTAATGCTTCTATCCAGCACAGGGATTGATATAAGCTTAGTCCAGCGGGACCGAAGCCTGACCACAGGGATAATGTTCATCGTTGTTACCCCCGATGGAGAAAGGACCATCTTCGGTCAGCGAGGTGCTAACGTCAATTTAGAGCCCATTTCCTTAAAAGATGCCACCCTTGCAAACTTAAGCTGGGTCCACGTATCTGGCTACTCCTTCCTCCAAGAACCGCAGCGTTCTACAGCTATGAAAATCTTGGAAGAAGCCTCAGCTTTGGGGATAAGCACAAGCCTGGATGTAGGAATATGTGCGGCTTTCCGGGCGCGGGAGGAAATAGAAAAAGCCCTACGCTACGTCAAAGTCCTCCTTTTAAGTACGGAAGAAGCCCGTGCCCTCACAGGCCAGGAAAACCCCGACTCGGCCATTGAATACGCCCAGAGCCGGGGCGTAAGGAAGGTAGCAGTAAAGCTCGGAGATAAAGGGTGCCTGGTGAGCGATGAGCAGAACGCTTATAGAATACCAGCTTTCCCAGTCAAAGTGGTGGATACTACCGGAGCTGGCGATGCCTTCAACGCTGGCTTCATCTTGGGGGAACTCTCCGGCAAAAGCATTGAAGAAAGCGGGAAAATGGGCAACCTATTTGGCGCCTTGGCCTGCACCGTAATCGGAGCCGGGGAACGTCTACCCATTCCTGATAAAATAAGTCATGTTTGACCTGATGCCTTCTTAGCGTATAATAGTTAAAGAAAGGGACCCCTTGGCAAGAGGGTTTGGAGGATGGGCCCTCAAAAATTTGATTATGGAGGTGAGTAGATATGCTGATATGGGATCCGCTTTACTTCATATTTGCCCTGCCAGCTTTGCTTTTGGCCCTTTACGCTCAATTCAAAGTGCAAAGCGCTTACGGACGTTACTCCCGCATCCGTAACCGCTTGGGCATTGAAGGAGTTAGGGCTGCTGAAATACTCCTCAGGCACAATGGCTTATATAACGTGAACATTGAGGGAGTTCCGGGCTATCTAACAGACCACTATGACCCTCGGAGCAAGACCCTGAGGCTTTCCGCAGGCGTAGCGAGGGTGCCTTCAATTGCGGCTCTGGGGATAGTAGCCCATGAAGTAGGCCACGCTACCCAGGATGCTGAAAATTACTTCCCTCTAAAGCTTCGTGCAGGCCTTGTCCCTGTAGTTAACCTTGGCTCTTGGCTCGGCCCTATCCTCTTCATACTTGGCTGGCTCTTGAACGCTTTTGACCTGGCTGCTTTGGGCCTCATCCTCTTCTCCCTCGGGGCCGTCTTCGCCCTGGTTACCCTGCCTGTGGAGTTCAACGCCTCCAGGCGAGCGCTGAAAATGCTCCAGGAAACAGGCCTCGTCTCCCGCGAGGAGCTCAAAGGGGTGAAGAGCGTGCTTTCAGCTGCTGCTTTGACCTATGTGGCTGCATTGGCTCAAGCCATTTCCACCCTCCTTTACTACGCCTTCTTGCTGATGGGACTTAGGAGGGAAGACTAATAGGCGAGAAGAGAAAGCTTTTGGATTTGAAATACAGCGAATTAGAAGACCTCCTGGCCGATTGGGGAGAGCCATCTTACCGCGCGGGGCAAATTTGGGAATGGGTTTACAAGCACCTGACTGACGACTTCCAAAGCATGACGAACCTCCCCAAGGAACTCCGCCGAAAGCTTGAAGAAAGCTTCTACATCAAAACCTTGGAACCCGTGGAAACCCTGGAATCGGCCGATGGCTCAACCCGCAAGGTCCTCTTTCGCCTCCTGGACGGAGAAACCATTGAAAGTGTCTTCATGCTCTACCAGCGCAGGAGGACCGTCTGCGTTTCAACCCAAGTGGGCTGCCCCATAGGCTGTTCCTTCTGCGCCACCGGACGGAGCGGCTTCCGGCGCAACCTTAAGCCTGGCGAAATAATAGAGCAAGTATTGCATTTCGCCCGCGAAACTCGCAAGAACCTCGGCAACTCCATGAAGCCTATAACCAACGTAGTGTTCATGGGCATGGGGGAACCCTTCCTCAACTATGAAGCTACCATCCAAGCCATCAGGACCCTGAACGACCAGAAAGGGTTCAACCTGGGAGCAAGGCGCTTCACCGTATCAACCGTAGGCATCGTGCCTGGGATAAGGCGCCTGGCCGAAGAAGGGTTGCAAGTAGAATTGGCAGTTTCCCTCCACGCTCCAAACGATGAAATCAGGGACCGCTTAGTTCCTATCAACAAAGGCTATCCCATCAGGCGGCTCCTCATAGCCTGCCAAGATTACATAAAGCGAACGAACAGGCGCATCACCTTTGAATACGTCCTCATAGATGGCGTAAACGATAACATCAGGCATGCCCGAGAACTGGCTTCGCTCCTTGGCGATATGCTCTGCCACGTGAACCTCATCCCGATGAACCCTATCCCCGGGGTATCCATGCGGCCTCCCCCCAAACATAGGGTTTTGGCCTTTGAGGAGGAACTTAAGCGCTTGGGCATTTTAGTAACCCTTAGGATCAGCAAAGGGGCTGACATTCAAGCTGGGTGTGGTCAGCTGAGGTTGCGGAACTTATGAACAAAGCCATTAAAATTGCCCCATCAATACTTTCGGCTGATTTTGCCTGTCTTGCCCAGCAGATCAGGGAAGCCGAGGCCGCAGGCGCCGATTACATCCACGTAGATGTAATGGATGGCCACTTTGTCCCTAACATCACAGTTGGGCCTTTGGTGGTAAAAGCGCTTAGGCGTATAACTTCTCTTCCTTTAGACGTTCACCTCATGGTGGAAAACCCCGAGCAATTCTTGGAAGAATTTTCCAATGCTGGTGCGGATATAATAACTGTGCACTGGGAAGCATGCCCCCACCTCCACCGTTCGCTGGAAAAGATAAAGAGGATGGGGAAAAAGGCGGGCGTATCCATTAACCCTGCAACCCCTGTTTGGGTTTTGGAAGAAATCTTAAGCGAAGTAGACCTTGTACTGGCCATGACTGTAAACCCCGGCTTTGGAGGGCAAAAGCTAATCCCAAGCACCTTGACTAAGGTGGAAAAGCTCAGGAAGCTGATTTCCAAAAAGGGCTTAGCCACAGAGGTAGAAGTTGATGGGGGCATAAATGAAGAGACAGCCCCCGCTGCGGTTCGGGCAGGAGCCCAAATACTCGTAGCGGGAGCTGCCGTTTTTGAATCCCCTTGGGGAATAAGGGAAGCAATACAGAGAATACGGGCAGCAGCTGAAGCTGCCTTAAAGGAGCATTAAGTCTTGCTCAAAGCCTTAAGGCACTTAGTGCATATATAGACACGCCTTTTGCGTGTGCCGTCATAAATAACCTTGCGCTGAATGTTAGGAAGCCACCTCCTCTTGGTAGCGTGCTTGGAGTGGCTAACGTTATGGCCAAACTGAACCCCCTTTCCGCAAATCTCACACACTGCC
>CAZPWR010000250.1:0-3077 GCA_964590555.1 uncultured Anaerolineae bacterium
CACCGCTGACTCCGCGCCAGCACTCCACACGCCGCCGCCCGCCCCCCCCCCAGGCAGGCCGGCCCCTAAGTAGACGGCTCTCCAGCCGGCCCGCCGCAGCAGATACGTCAGGAGCAACGGACCGAAGGCATGGTTCTCCCCCGGCGGGCAGACGACCAGAACCAGGTCATGTCGGTACGGAGGCGGGGCAGCTGCCAGCAGGGCCTGGACCCGGCGCGTGGCCAGATGTGAAGCAAAGTGCTCCTGGTGGACCGAAGCCTGTCCCCGATACCAAGCCTCGCCGATTTGAGCTAACCCTTCCCGCAGGATTTCTACACAAGCTACCTCTGGCGGAACCAGGGCCAAAGCCTGCTCAAAGGCAGCATTAGCGGCGGATTCGTCAAAGGCCAGGCACGCAGCGACCCAGGCATCCCGCCAGCGCGCCAGCGCTTCCTGCTCTGCAGAGGGCCACACCGCCCGACGGAACTCCACCAGCGGGTCTTTCCCCGCCTCCTCCAGCGACCGCCAGAGGGCAATGGCTTGCCCAATAGTCATCCCCTCGGACTGGCGAGCGGCCAGCCAGCGGATGGCCTCTATATCCCGCTGGGAGTAAAGGCGGCGGCCAGAGGGCGTGCGCTTAGGGCAAGGGAACCCGTAACGGCGCTCCCACGTGCGCAACGTATGAGCCGCCACCCCGGTCTCCCGGACCACTGCTTTCAAGTTGAAAATTGGCTTGGTCTCCTCGCTCATCACCTTGGAGTATACCACAAACCCGGGGTTGTGTCAAGTTTTGACAAACAAGTGAATAAGTTTCGCCAGCATATGGCAGCGAATAGGGGTTGCCTTTAGGCCTACGGGGGTCAAATTAAGCCAATGCAAGACAGTAGGGGGTTAAGCCAGTTCCCTATAAAGCCTCAAAGTCTCCTCTGCAATCCCCTCCCACCCGAACAGGGCCGAAAGCTTCCTTGCCCCATCGCCTAACTTCTGGCGGAGCTCAGGCTTTTTGCTGAGCTCCACGACTGCCTGAGCTATGGCTTCGGGGCTATCAGGGGCTACGAGCTTTATGTTCAACCCATCCTCAAGCTCCTTTATCGGAACCCGAGGGTAAGTGCTTATCACCGGTAAGCCGTGGATCAAAGCAGCGTGGAGGCTCCCCCTCCTCAGGGAGACCCCATCCCGGTAAGGAAGGACGCATATATCGGAAGCCATCAGGTTAGCCGATACTTCCTCCGGTGAGGTGTATCCGGTCCATTTGACCCGCTCTTCAAGCCCTAAGTCCTCTATTAAGTCCTTGATTTTACGGGCATATTCCAGGTTAGTGGGGTCGCTGGAGCCGGTTTCCCCTCCCACCATCAAGAGCTTAACCGGGTAGCCAGCTTTCACCAGCCAATGGAGGGCCTTTACTAAAGCTTCCACCCCTTTGGTCTGGTTCAAGAAGCCGAAGTGGCAGAGGAGTATATCCTCTTTTGCCACACCCCAGCGCGCTCGCCAGGCATCGCGGTTATAGCCTGGAGGCGGAGCAGGCCTTATGTTAGAGCCTATAGGGATGTGGTGGATCGGGGGAGGAGAAAGGAAGCGACAGCTTTCAAACTTGCGCCGCATCTTCAGGAGGTCCTCCACATTGGTGACGATGACCGCATCACATCCAAGCCCCATAATGGTTATAACCCATTCCCTGAGGATTCCAGCTTTGGGGAATAGGTAAGGAACCCGCAAATCGTGGAAGGTGGTGATGACCAGTGGGCGGGAACGGAGGAGCTTGAGGCGCCAAGGAAGGAGGTTGATAGCTGGATGCATCTTGTACGCCGCTGCTTGATATTGGATATGGAGGACATGGGGCTTTTCGTGGCCGATAAATCTTACAATCTCGCTCCAGCTTCGCCACCCCCATTTCTCTATCACCGGGAAGACCTTGAACGAAGAGAATTCAGCACCTTGTGCTTCCTTGGAAGTGATAACGCATACCTCAGCCCCTTTCGCGGCCATGGCTGTGGCCAATTCCTTCGTGTAATCACCTACTCCCCCCTCCATGGGGGGAAATTCGCCGGTTACAAGGCATACTTTCATACTCCCCACCTCCTGAAAAGCCCGGAGATTAAAACCTCTTGGTAGCAATCCATGCGTGCTTTGTGCAGCGGTTGACGTGTAATAAGCCATTTGACTGATTCTTCGGCGAAGAGGGCCAGATAATTGAGCAGAAGGAACAGATGGAGCAGTAGCGCCCAGAACGAGCCGAAGTATTTGCGGAAGTAATGTATTTTGCTCCTCTGAAAGTAGATGTGCTGGAGAGGCTTAACTTGCTCGCTGGACTGGGCCGAGTGGTGGATTACAGCCGCTTGAGGGAAGTAAACGATTTTGAAGCCCAAGGCTTTAATCCGCCGGCACCAGTCCAGTTCCTCAGAATACATGAAGAAATCCTCATCCAGAAAGCCTGCGGCCTCAATCGCTTCTCGCCTAACCATCAAGCATGCGCCGGTAAGCCAGTCCACTTCCTGGATTTCATCGTCGGGCAAATCTTGCATGTAGTAGCGGCGAAGGATTGGGTTATCCTTCCAAAGTCGCCATTGGATGATTGTGCTTTCCACGAAGGCCGTGAGGACCGTAGGGAAGCGCCGCCTTGAAGGCTGAACGGTCCCATCCGGATTGAGGAGTTTGGGGCCAAGGACCCCTACCTCCGGATGGGCAAACATAAAGTCCAACATGAGGCTTATGGCATCCGGCGCCACTTCGGTATCGGGGTTTAGCAGGAGGAAGAAAGCTGGCGGCTTTTCCTCCATCCAGGCTTTTATGGCGAGGTTGTTGGCTTTGACGAATCCGAGGTTAACTTGACTGGGGATTAGGTGGACCCAGGGGAAAGAGGAGCGCACCATCTCCACGCTCCCATCGGTAGAGGCATTGTCTATTACAACGACCTCGCCTTGATAGGGAGCGGGCTCGGAGGTAAAGGATATGTTCCTGGAATTTTTCAAGCTTTCCAAACAGCGCCTGAGAAGGGCTGAGACGTTCCAGTTTACGATTACGACTGTTAGGTCGGAGCCCATATCCTCAATAATTTCGCCCCACGGCGAAATCGGCCAGGGACATGAGCGCTGAGCGAT
>CAZPWR010000251.1:0-20036 GCA_964590555.1 uncultured Anaerolineae bacterium
GTTCTGCCATCCTGGTTGGAGCGGCTGGCGGCCCTCTCCAGCTGGATTTCATCCCCGTAGTGGACCACACACCATTTGAGGCCGAGCTCTTTGACTCTGGCCACGTTTAAATCCAGCTCTTCATCGGAGAAATAAGGCTGGGCCAGGAAATGGACTCCTCTCCCGTTATCGTCTTGCGGGCGAGGCCAATCCTTAAGCTCCAGAGGAGGCCAATCGGCTAACTCCAACGGAGGGGGACCAGGAGGGGTCGGAAGAGGCGATAAGGCAGCAAGGGTAGGAGTTGAGGTAAGCGATAAGGGTGCAAGGGTGACGGTAAAGGTTGGGCGAAGGGTAAGAGTAGGGGAAGGTGCAGGGGTGAGGCAGGCTGCCGTAGCCAGGCATAGAGCAAGAAATGCCAGGAGAAATCGGTTCATAACTTGACTCCCGCAAAAAATTGAGGGACGGAAACCCCAAGCACTTCCTTCCGTCCCTCACCGTTGAGCTTTTCCAACTTAATGATACCATCTCTCCGCGGCTTTGTCAAAGGCGCATTCTTTTCGTGCCGATTAAAATCGGCCTCCTCTGGCTTTCGGCCAAAGGTCAGCCTGCGCTGACCCCATACCCCCGCGAGGGGGGTATGGGAATCCACGGGTGTGGGGGATGTGCCCCGATCCCCCGTACCCACCCTGCGAGGGGGTAAAAAGGGAGCGAACAGCTCACTCCTGTAAACCCGCACACGAGTGGGACCCAAAACCTTGGCAAACCCTGAGCAAACGAGAGTGGGGCTTCCCACAACCCTTTTGCGAGGAAGCATAATTGCCCTATGCTCTCCGCCTTAACCTGCGGCCGGAAGCAGCTATTCCGTTTCTACGTAGTGGAAGGCTTCACCGTATGAGGGGAGGCACAGCACCCCCACTTTTCTGGAAGATATAACGTTAAGGGCCCTGCGAATCCTTGGAGAAGTTAGCCTCATCGCTGCCGAGGATAAAAGGAGAGCGCGCAAACTCCTGGAACATTACGGGATAAAGAAGCCTTTGGTAAGTTACCATGAATACAGCGGTAAGGGCAGGATAAAAGAGCTTATTAAGGCCTTGCAAAAAGGCGATGTGGCTCTCATCTCCGATGCAGGGATGCCTGGGCTTTCGGACCCTGGTTACTCTCTGATAAAGGCGGCAATTGAGGAAGGTATAAACATAGTGCCAGTGCCTGGCCCTTCGGCTTTAGTCACGGCTTTGGTGGTCTCTGGCCTACCAACCCATAACTTTATCTACCTTGGCTTCCTGCCCAGGACCCCTTCCAAACGCAAGGAAATCCTGGAATGGGCCAGCCGCCAGCCATGTACCATCGTCCTTTTTGAAGCCCCACACCGATTGCTGGAATGCTTGGAGGAACTCCTTGAATACCTGGGCGATCGCCCTATAGCCGTAGCCAGGGAGCTTACCAAGCTACATGAGGAGATATGGCGCGGTACAATCCGAGGGGCTTTGGAGCACTTCGCCGAAAACCCACCCCTTGGAGAATGCACTTTGGTCATAGGCGGGATGGAAGAAGAGCGCTGGGATGAGGAAACGGTCAAAGAAAGCCTTAAAAACCTCCTGAAGGAAGGCCTTTCGGTCAAGGAAGCTTCTAAGCAGCTGGCGGAACTTTCAGGCTGGCCTCGGCGTGACCTGTACCGCTTGGGGTTGAAAATGATGGGTAAAGAATGAGGAGGGAGCATGCACATTTTGGATAACCCACAGGCTTGGACTGAGTTTGACCGGACTGGCATGCTCCGCCAAGTTTTTGAGTTGCCGGAGCAGTGTCAGAAAGCTTGGGAGGATGCCCTTAAATGCACTCTGCCTTCCAGCTATAGAGGAGTCAAAAACGTCCTCATACTCGGAATGGGAGGCTCTGCTATCGGAGGTGACCTGGCGGCGGCCATCGCCAGGTATGAATCCCCGTGCCCAATAGCCGTATGCCGAGATTACCGCATACCCTCATGGGTCGGCTCTGAGACCTTAGTGGTAGCTTCAAGTTACTCCGGGAACACTGAGGAGACATTGGTCACTTTCCACCAGGCTTTGGAAGTAAAAGCTTGTTGTGTTGCTGTAACAACTGGCGGTAAGCTTGGCTCTTTAGCTAAGGAGAAAGGCATACCTCGAGCAAATCCTTTGGAGCGTGCATTTTGGGGGCTTCGTAAGCTATTACTTGGCAATTTTGAACAAGGCCGACCCCCCAATCAGTGGATGTTATTGATTACATAAAGAGCCTTAGAGCAAGTTCAGCGGAGCCAATAGAGCAAAACTGAGGCCGCAACCCCAATTAGAGCCCCTGCCAGCACTTCAAATGGCGTATGGCCCAGAAGCTCCCAGAGGCGCTTCTCGCTTATAGGGTGCCCTTGAAATAGCTCTTCCAGAATTTGGTTCAGGATTTTGGCTTGAACGCTTGCTGCTATCCGGACCCCAGCTGCATCGTGCTCAGGGCAAAAGCGGTGGAAGAGAATCCTTCCCAAAGTCCGGTTGCAGTGGCCATAGCCGAGACTAAAGCGGAGTGAGAACTGGGCATTCCCCCAGCGCTTACCAGAATCCTGAAGTTAAGCTTCCCCTTTTGCAACCGCCATATGAAAACCTTGGGCTGGAGTATGTAAGCTTTCCGCTCCTCCTGGGGGATGGAATTTATGAGCTGATTGGTTAGGTCGTCAATTATCTTCTGGCGTTCCGCTCCGCAGTAGGGGCAAACTGCTAAGTTAAGCCTTCCCCTTAAGAGGAGCTCTCGGAGTTTTTGGTTTCTGGAGGCATCCACAATGTTGTGGCCCACAACAGTGAACTTTTGCCTGCAAAGGGGGCAGGTCACTAAAGCTGTTTTAGGCGTCTTCCTCTCCTTAAAGGTTTGAACACATTATACCCCTACCCCCAAAAAGGGCAAGGCGCAACCCCCATGAACGTAAGGGTAATGCTGTTGCTGACCCCAGAATGGCAGGAGATGCTGGCGGCAGATGGGGGTGGCCAGGCCATCACTCGGACCGAGCGACAGTTAGTGGTGTACTCACGGAAGTAGGGGCAGGCGGCAAAAATAATGGTGCGCGCTCGCTTGTGGCATAATTCGCCAAACTGAGCGCGCACTTTATTGCTATGGAATGCCTTCCTGCCTTACGGCTACTTAAGGCCTTCGGCTTCTACTTGGGCTAAAACCTGCCGAATGCGTTCTTTCTCGGACAGGGGCCTGCCTCTATCGTCCACAGCTACGATAGCTCCATTGATAGCCCTGGTTTTGACCTGGCCCCGGGCATAGGGGTTGTTTTTCAGCTGCGGTGCATCTAAGAGTCCGATTTTAACAGCGAGGGCCAGCGTCGCTGGATCGGTCAACGGGTCTTCGGCCCGGCCTGCCCCGAGCGCACGAATGGCGTCAATCAGCACCATGGTCTCTTCTATTAGTTCTTTCTTACGCCGTTGGACTTCGGGGTCTGCTGTCATATCCGGCATTCCCTTCAGGCAGGTCTGGATAACCCAGTTGGCCATTTTGCAGCTTTCAATGACCTCCTCCGCAGTGGCAGCATGGTCGGCTTCACAATAGCCCACCACGTGCACGATAGAGGGCTTAAGGGCCATCTGCAGGTAGACCGACTGGGCTAAGTGAGCCCGGGCGTAGTGGACGTCCACCGGGTAGCTGAGAAGGCCCGTGCGGGTCTGGCGCCAGATGCGGAAATTCTCATCGGCCATGGACTCGGCCAGTTCAATCTGGGCCAGCGCTTTGGCCAGGTCCATTTTGTTAGAAAGATGCGGGGGTGTCTCAAACATGTAAGTAGCGATGTAGTCCTTTACCCCCGCCTTCTTAGCCACATAGGCATAGATGTAAGCGGCAGCACAGACTATCACATCGTGAGCATCTCTCAGACCCCAGTGATAGGGCTCATTGCCCTCCACGGGGATATTTCGTTCACCATGCCAGCGCATTAGCTCAATATGCTCGCGGATGGACTGCTCCAAAGGCGAAGGGCCGCGTCCATCCATGGCATTGAACCAGAAAAGGGAAGTAGCGCACCAAGCATTGCGAATAGTGCGCCGTAGCAATTCAGCGTAGCGTATGTGATCGGCTGTGCCTGAATAAGAGCGCATGAGGGGGTAGTTCCCCCGCCGGGAGGCTTGGTACAGCCGCTCCAAGTCCTCCTCGGTGCGGAAGGGGACACCGCCAGCTCCTTTTGACTTGGGATCCTGCCGTTCCGGGTGGAAGAAGTTTTCCTGCGCATCTTGATCAGGCCCCAGGGATATTACATCCAGCACAGCAGCCTCAGCGATCTTCTTGATACCTTCTACTGTGGGCTCAATAGTCTTAGCCGGGATCCCGAAGTGATGCCGTATGATGGGGAAAGGAGCCTTCCACAGGATGCGGTCAATGGTCTCTTGGGGGTAGTCTTCGGGCCTTTTCCGGTGCAAAGGAGTTCCTTTCAAGTAAGCAATGACCGCTTCCGGCGGTTCACTGCCATCAAAGACAGCCTCAAATAGACCCGCCTTACGAGCTACCTCGGCCACCGGCGGCGTGCCGCCGAAGACGAACCGCTTGCCCGTCAAACCAGCCTCTTCAATGGCGCGTTTGAAGTCCTCCAACAGTAAGGCAGCGTTCTCAGGAGTCAGCCGGTAACTGACGCCAATGATGTCCGGGTCTACCTCTTGGGCGGCAGCGATGAAAGCTGAAATGGAAGTGGCTGGGCCAGTGAACTCCGTGTGGTAGCCAAGCTCTTCCGCCAGCCGCAAAAATTCCAAGACCCCAGCAATGTGAACGCAGTCACCCAAGGCACCGGCTAAGATTTTCAGGCGTTTGCTCTCCTTGCTCATGGTTGTCACCTCCTGATTCCTATTTCCACGAATTCTTTGATTTGCTCCACAGTCATCCCTGCCAGCCCAAGGTTTTCCAGGCTACGTCCTTCAGCCCAGAAGTCGCGCCCAAACAGCGCACAACTGATATCCACGAGTGCTCGGCTGGCTGGGGTGGGGATGCCAGCTACTTCTGCCAACGAGGCGATGGGCACCAGGCTGCAAGGCACGTCTTCGGTGATGTAGCGCGTGTTGAGGGTTTTAGGGGCTTTGATGCCAGCGTAGGCGGGATTGCTTTGGATGCGCTCGTACAGTGTATCCCCTTTAACGCCTTCGTACGTGTGCAATAACCAGTCGGCCGCGGATTCCACCGCCACACCGTAAGCCTCAGCTACTGCCACCCGCTCCCGGTCAACGACTTCTAAAAAGCCAGCCACCGTAGGGGTTATACCGCGATAGAAATCAAAGTCCTCGCCAGCTTCAATGCGGTTGGCATTCAGGATCACGGTCGCCGGGTGAAAGACGGCCCCGATGTTGTCAAGGCCAGTTTCCAGCACGTTGGCAGCCGGAGTGAATTGGGGGTATAATTGTTGGATTACAGCTAATACGTGAGGATTGTCTGAGGCCGGGAGGGCGGCCACTGGCACTTGCCGCTTAATGCCCATGATGCGAACCCGCGCTGGGCCGCTGATGCGGCAGGCGTAAACAAGGGATTGAGCCTCAGCTATGTAGATCCGGCGGCGAACATCATACTGCTGTAAAACCTGGGCGAATTCCAATGCTCCGCCGGTACGGCCGGGGTTTAAGAGGATGATCTGACCGTCGCGCAGGTATGGGGCACAGATCTGGGCCATGAAACGATGGGCGAAAGCTGGCACGACGACCATGATGACATCAGCCCAGCTAACGACAGGGGCGGGATCTGTGGTGATCAACTCGACCGGTCCGAAACCCTCAACGGCGCCTTCCACCGTAACGCCGCCTTGTTCACTCATGGCTGTGAGCTCTTCTTCAAACTTATTGTACAACCGGATGGGGAAACCCAACATCCCCAGATGGCCAGCCATGGCATGAGCTCCATTGCCAGCACCTAAAATGGCTATCTTCAATTTGTCCATGTTTATACCTCCTCCAGGTATGCACGCATCAGTCGTAAAGCGCACCGTGGGCTAAGCTCGGATAGGAGGCCCATGGCCCAAAGGATGTAGCGCCGATCTACCCACAGTCGGGGGGCTTTGGGTTTGAGCAGAAAGGGATTAGAAGGGTCAAAAAGGGCCGCTTCCAGGATCTCCCGCGCCCTTGGGGTGTGGCAGAAAATACCCCCCGTGCCAATAAGGTGCTTGACTCGCGTCAGGTCTTTACCCTCCTGGATAAAGTAATAGCCCGTCGGCAGGTGCAGCTCCCGAAGGGTACCTACATGCCGGGCCATGCTCAGTTCCACTGCAGCCTTGGCCATCCCTTCGTCAATAACCTGTTCTTCCGTGTTACGGGGTACGTGCCCTACATTTGTAGCCAGGACCTGGACATACTGGGCCAGATCCAGGTTCCCTTTAAGGCCAATCTTTTTCTCCAGTCGTTTTCGGCCCACTGCCTCAAGCAAGGCAGGCGCGCTAACCCGCAGTCCCAGGTCCCCTTCCACAGTCCGCTTGGCGTAAGGCTCCGGTAGCCCCCGTTGGATGACGATGGACTCGGTCGGCTCACCGGAGGCAATAGAGTGGACATCAGTAGTAGCACCACCCACATCCACCACCATCAGTTCACCCAGGCCTTCCTCGTTCTCGGTTCCCGAAGCCAAAAGCTGGGCGGCGCGTAAGACAGCAGCAGGGGTAGGCATCAAGATGCGTCCAACGTAGGCTTCGGCCGCTTTGAAACCCTTGGCCTCCACAATGTGTTCCATAAATAGTTCTCGTATGGTCTGGCGGGCAGGGTCCACGTTGATCTGCCCCAGTCGTGGCATGACATTCTCTGTGATCCGTACCTCTTTGTCCCCTTGACGCAAGATGGCCTCCACTTCTTCGGTGGCATCTTTATTGCCTGCCACGACAATTGGGCAAGTTAGAGTTGAACTGGCCAGGACGCGGGCATTGTGCAAAATGACCTTTTGATCGCCGCCATCGGTGCCGCCAGCCAGAAGAATCATATCAGGAGCCAGTTCCACAATCTCCTGCAGTTCGCGCAGGGTCAATTTATGAGCATAAACAGCTAAGACGCGAGCGCCAGCTCCCAAGGCAGCCCGTTTAGCAGCCTCTGCTGTCAGTTCGGGCACCAGCCCTATGGCAACGATCCGTAGTCCTCCGGCGGCGCTGCTGCAAGCCAGTTTATGGGGAAAGGCGTGCGCTTCCCGCCCCAATGAACCCGGCAACCGGGTCAAGGCCTCCCTCAAGCCAATAGTAATATCTGACTTGGCCGTAGTAACTGCTTGGGATTGAGCAACAATCTTTTCCGTGGCCAAGTCAACGACCACTACTTTTGTGTAAGTGCTGCCAAAATCAATCAGCAGCGCTGGCTCTTTTGGTCTCATAGTTTCTCGGCTCTCTCCAGATCCCAGACGAAGACCATGGCTCCGCCGATGTGCACCTCCAGTGGAGAGGCCAAGCAAGGGGCCTCATGGGGTTGTACCCATTGGGTACGGGAGCGGCAATGGCTCCGGATAACTTCAATAACTTCATCTACTTTCTCTGGTTCCACGCCAATGAGGATAAGGTTGTTGTTGGCCCGCAAGAAACCCCCCGTAGTCTGAATCTTAGTAGCCCGGAAGCCCATTTCCACTAAAGCATTCAGCAGTTCATCGGTATCCTCTTCTTGAACGATAGCAGCAATCATTTTCATCCCTTATCCTCCTTCACGAAGAAAAAGTGGTATTTCCCTTGACAGGGGTGGCCAAAGCAAGCCCAGAAACTCCTTGTCGCCGGGAGCAAAATGGTTGTAGAAATGGTCACGGAGCAGCCTCCCAATTCTGCGTGGCGGCAGAGGGAATCTAAGGGGCCGCCATGTCGGGCCATCAACTCCTGCGCCCAAGCCACATCAATCCGGCCCCAGGCTTGCTGGAGCGCTTCCCTGACCACTTCATACCGGCGCTGCGAATTGCCCCGCAAGTGTGGCTCTTCCTTCTCTATCCATTTGGAGCAAAGCTGAGGAGTGACGAAATGGTTGGTGCTGACGACAAAGCTGTTTTCAGCCTTTATCACTCCACAGTTGTGGTGCCCAGATTCAAAGACCGCTAAATTCCCGCCCGCATCCGCCAATACTAAGTTGCTCCCTCCCAGACGGCTGGCGTTTGTAAGGTAATCCAAAGCAGAGCTAACAGTGGCATGCTCTTCCAGAAGGTGCATCATCAAGGAGAAACTGGGTAAGCCCGGTCCCACGTCCACGGTGCGAACGCGAGCGTCGGCCACAGCCAAGCCAGCTTCGTTCAATCCTGAACTGAAGACACCAGGAGCTCCCGCGCTGGTGATATAGCCGTAACGGTAACCATGTTCTGGCTGAGCCAAAGCTATCAGTTGCTGATCAGATTGCTCCGGACGGTCACGATTCTTAACCAAAAGGGGCTGGCCGTCGGCGGTAGCCCCATCACTCGCCGCCCAGACAGTACATTCAACCGCTACTTGTTGAGTTGGCGAGGCCCCCCAATCCTCCAAGTAGGAAGCCATGGCATACTCAAAAAGCAAAGTGAATTCCACATTCAGTGCATCCGCAATCCCGCGTAACATCTGCATCACGGGCTGGTCCAAGGACTCCAGGGCCTCTAAAAGCTCCTTTGCTCGTTGCTTCAGGCCCTGCTCGGCCTGGGGTAGCAAAGATAGGCGCCTTTCTATCGTCTCCAACACCACAGGGCGCAGATTAAGCACTTCTCGCCCGTGCTGATAGCCCATCTGGTAGTGGTTGCCTTGTAGTCTGATGACCTTCACGTGACTCCTCCACTATAAAGGTGACAAGCGACCTGGCGTCCATCTCCGACCTCAAGTAATGGTGGTTCCTCCCTCTCACAGACCTTCCCCACTTTAGCAAAGCAGCGCGGATGGAAGCGGCAGCCCGAAGGCGGGTCAATAGGGCTGGGGGTAGTACCTGATAGGATTATACGCTGACGCCGAAAATGTTTGGAAAGGCGAGGGATAGCAGCCAGCAAGGCCTGGCTATACGGATGCAAAGGGTTAGCAAAGAATTCTTCGGTATCTGCCACCTCCACAATCTTGCCCAGGTACATAACCGCCACACGATTGCTGATGTGGCGCACCACACGCAGGTCGTGAGTGATGAATAAGTAAGTCAACCCGTATTCTTCCTGCAGTTCAATCAGGAGTTCCAGGACCTGGGCCTGGATGGAGACATCCAAGGAAGAGACCGGCTCATCGGCCACGACGAACTTAGGGCGTATGGCTAAGGCGCGGGCGATGCTGATTCGCTGCCGCTGACCGCCACTGAATTGATGAGGATACTGGTCAATGTTGCGACGGCTCAACCCCACCCGCTCCAGGAGACGGAGGATCTCTTCCTCTTGGGTTTTGACATCGGTAATTCCACGCTTGCTAAGGGGCACGGCGAGGATCTGCCGCACGGTCTTCCGAGGGTTGAGGGAAGCATAAGGGTTCTGGAAGATGATTTGCGCCAGCCGGTGGAAGTCTTCAACAAACGGAGGCGCAGAGGCGGAAACTCCCCCAAGCCTCTGCTTCTCCACAGCTTGGCTCTTAGGCTCAATTTGGCCGGACACAAGGCGTCCCTCGAAGAAGACCTGCCCAGCAGTAGGCGGATACAAACGCACCAGCACCCGACCCAAGGTGGTCTTCCCACAACCGCTTTCTCCTACCAGGCCCAGCGTCTCCCTCGGGTATATTTGCAGGTCTACGCCGTCCACAGCGCGCACAACAGCGTCCCTTCGGCCAGCCAGAATTTTAGCTAACAAGCTGGGACGTATAAGGAAGTATTTCTTAATTCCCCGCGCCTCAACAAGGGGAAGTCGCTCGCTCATCATCTTGGAGTTCCCTCACGTGTACAAAATGCATCGTACCATGTGCTTAGGTCCAAGTTTCACTAAAGGTATGTCCTGGCCCAGACATTCATCACGGGCAAATTTACAGCGAGGGTGGAAGGCACAACCCGGGGGCAGGTTCATCAGGTCGGGCACAAAGCCAGGGATAGGGGTAAGCCTCCGGCGTTCTCCGGTAAGGCGTGGGATACAAGCCAGCAGCCCCTGGGTGTAGGGATGCTTAGGGTCTCCAATGAGGGCGTCGGTGGGCCCTTTCTCCACGATACGCCCAGCATACATGACCGCGATCTCTTGACAGAATTCAGATGCCAGTGCTAAATCGTGGGTTACTAATATGATACTGGTGCCGTGCTCGCGGTTGATTCGGTTTAGCAGGTCCATGATCTGGGCTTGGACGGTGACATCCAGGGCAGTGGTTGGCTCATCGGCCAAGAGGACCTTGGGCTCACAGGAGAGAGCAATAGCGATGAGAACCCGTTGCTGCATTCCTCCGCTGTACTGGTGTGGGTAACGCTTTGCGGCCTCGGCTGGCATAGGTATGCCCACTTCCTGCAACACCTTCAAAACTCGTTCCCGTTCAGCCCGTCGTCTGGCTCGGTCAAAGGGCCAAGGCAGGCGAGGGCCGGCGTTGCCCAACAGGCCGTGGATGCGCAACGATTCGCCAATTTGTTCCCCAACAGGAAAGACAGGGTTGAGGGTAGACATAGGGTCCTGGAAGATAATGGCGATTTCTTTGCCTCGCACCCGGCGCATCTCACTTGGAGGCAATTTCAGAAGATCACGTCCCTCAAAGAGCACCTGGCCGGCCACGATCTGGCCAGGGTAGGGGACCAGCCGGAGGATTGAGAGCAGGGTCATGCTCTTGCCACAGCCGCTCTCCCCTACCAGACCCAAGATCTCGCCCCGGTGCAGGCTAAGGTCTACCCCGGCCACAGCCTGCACTACTCCCCGTTTCAGGGGGAATATCGTGGTTAAGTTCCGGACTTCTAACAAAGGTTGGTTGGAAAGTGCCTCGTTCATTCTATCCTCAACCTTGGATCAAGGATATCTCGCAATCCTTCCCCGAACAGGTTGATGGACAATACCAAGAACAATATGGCTAGCCCTGGCAGAGTGGATACCCACCATGCCGTGAGCAGATAATTGCGGCCACTAGCCACCATAGAACCCCAGGCTGGCGTAGGTGGCTGGATGCCCAGGCCCAGGAAACTCAGACTGGCCTCGGTGATGATCATGTCACACATGCGTAGGGTTCCCAGCACAAAGACGGACTGGATGATGTTGGGAAGGATCTCGCTAACAATGATAGCGCCGCTGGATTGGCCCAACACCTTGGCGGCATCTACGTACTCTTTGGTCTTCTCTGCCATTACTTCCCCTCGCACCAAGCGGAAGAACTCAACCCAGCTCTTGAAGGTCAGGGCCAAGATCAGGTTAGCAAAGCCTGGCCCCAAGAAGGTCATAACCCCGATGGCGAAGATGAGGGCAGGGAAGGCCATGAGCAAGTCGGCAAAGCGGGAAATCAGGTCGTCTAAGAGGCCTCCGTAGTAACCAGCCAATGCCCCCAACGTCGTGCCAATTGCTACTGAGATGCCCACAGCGATGATTCCTACTGCCAATGAGATGCGCGCCCCAAAGATGATGCGGGTAAAGAGGTCGCGCCCCTGTTCATCCGTCCCCAGAGGGTGGGCCAGGCTGCCCCCTGTCTCCCAAGCAGGAGGCAAGAGGCGCATCCGGAGGTTGCCCCTGGTGGGATCATGGGGGGTAAGGTGAGGGGCGAAGATAGCTACCAGTATATAAACCACGAAAACGATTCCCCCCAGCAGCGCCAGAGGGCGACGGTACAGCTCGGCCAGGAACGCCCCTGCACTATGGAGCCATACCTCTAACCGTATGCGCCACAAATAGATCCATCGGGTCAAAAACGGCTCTCTTCCTGGGACGGTTTCCATGACTTATCCTCATATCTTAGTGCTTTCATTCTTGCGTACCGCATTGCCCATTCACAGGGTGATCTTCGGATTCAAATATGTGTACAAGATGTCTACTATCAAATTCACCATCACGTAGGTGAAGGCATAGACCATAACTGCACCTTGCACCAAGGGGAAGTCCCGGTTGAAGATGGCTTCAACCACCAGGCGACCCAAGCCAGGCCAACCGAAGACCGTTTCCACGATCATGTTGCCTCCTAAGAGAACCCCCGTCTGCAATCCCACTACCGTCACGGTAGGGATCAGGGCGTTGCGTAAGGCATGTTTCATGATGACCAAGAACTCTACCTGCCCCTTAGCCCGGGCCAGAGTGATGTAATCCTGGTGCAGGACTTCCAGCATGCTGGAACGGAGCACCCGAGCCACGACGGCTGCCACCGCCGCTCCCAAGCTTACGGAAGGCAAAATCAGGTGCTTCAGGCTGCTGATAAGGGCAACCCAGTTGCCAGTGATCAAGCTGTCCAGCACGTAGAAACCGGTTATCTCTTGCAACCCTGTGCCAAAGCCAATTCTACCCTGGACAGGGAGCCACCGGAGACGTACAGAGAAGAACAGGATCAGGATGATGCCCAGCCAGAAGGCGGGCATAGAGATGCCCAAGAATGCTCCGGCCATGCTAAGGCGGTCCAGGACTGAGTTCTGACGCACAGCCGAGACGATCCCGATGGGTATGCCTATGATCAAAGCAAAGAAGAGGGCACCAAAGGCCAGTTCAATGGTGGCCGGCAAGCGCTCGGTGATAAGACTGATTACTGGGCGCTTTTGAATGTAAGAATAGCCCAGGTTGCCACGCAGGGCATTGCCCAAAAAGATAGCCAGTTGAACGGGAAGAGGCTTATCCAGGTGAAACTCAGCGCGCAACCGCTCCATCTCGCCAACGGAGACAACCCCCCCTTGACCCATCATGATATCCACCGGGTCACCGGGGGTCAAGCGCATGAACAGGAAGACCACAATAGCAACGCCTAACATAATGGGGATGGTGGCAAGTATGCGTTCTATGATTTTGACAGCTCGCATAGAGATTCACTCCCTGGAGGTGACAAATTGAAGGTACAAGGGGCTAAAGGCGCTATAGCCCCAGCCCCTTGCACCTTGTCCTTAGGCTTTGTTACTTCAAGCACACATCGTGTAGGTTCACCCGGCTATCCGAGGCCGGTTCCCAGTTCTGGACCCTTGTAGAAGCAGCCTCAATGGCCTCCGGGAGGACCAAGAAAATAGCCGGTGCTTCCTCGTAGAGGATTTCCTGGGCTTCGTTGTAGATGGCGTGGCGCTTCTCCAGGTCAATTTCCCTCTCTCCTGCGGCGATTAACTCATCCACCCGCGGGTTAGAATAAGTTGAGAAGTTGCCACGGCCGTAAGGGGTTCCCTCTTTATAGGAGTGCCACTTGGCCTCCATATGGCCCACGGGGTCAAAGGCTGAATCGCCCCAGTCGCCTAAGAAAGCCATGCGCTCGCCTGCCAGGAGCAAGGGCCGCAGCACGCTATACTCCCAAACCCGCACACTGGCATCAATGCCGATTTCCCGAAGCTGCCCGGCTAATGCCTCGGCCAGGGGGCGTGCCACCTCTTGGCAGTCAATTACGAAGGAGAAAGGCTTTCCGTCCTTGTCCAGGATACCATCACCGTCGCTGTCCTTCCAGCCCGCCTCGGCCAGGAGCGCCAAGGCCTTATCCTTGTCGTAGGGGTATGGCTTGAGGTTGGGGTGGACAAAGTTGTTAAGGGGTGAGAGGACGCCGGGCAAAGGTTTGGCCATGCCTTTGAAGACCTTCTCTATAATCAGGTCCTTGTCCACAGCATAGTTGAGGGCCTGGCGGACGCGTACATCATCAAAAGGTGGTTTATGCACGTTCATCTCCATCCAGAGAGGCCGGGTCCCAGGGGCCGTCTTAACCTGAATCCCTGGTATCTGGCTCAGCAGATCAGCCATATCCGGTGGTACTTCGGTGATAATGTCCACCTCTCCGGCCAGGAGAGCCGCCACCCTGGTGGAGGCTTCAGGAATGACCCTGAAGATGGCTCCCTTCACACAGGCGGGGCCAACAGGCGGGAGATCCGGCGCACCGCCATAGTAGTCATCAAACCGCTCCATCACCACCTCGTCCAAGCCAGGCGAGGCTGACACGAACTTGAAGGGGCCGGTACCGATAGGGTGCTCAATAAAGCCCTTAGTGCCAACCTGCTCCAGGTAGTGCTTGGGCACGATCTGCTGGTGGACAAGCATCTGCATGGCAACCGGCCAGGGGTCGCTGAAGTACATGCGTACGGTATAGTCATCCACCTTCTCCAATGACTGGAGTGGCGCGATTAGGCCTTTACGGGGTGAGGTGTGGGGCTCCGGGTATTCAATCTTGTTCTCCCCGATGATGCGCTCGAAGGTGAAGACCACGTCATCGGCCGTCATCTCTTTGCCATCGTGGAACTTGACCCCCTTGCGTAATTTGATCTCCAGGGTCTTGGGGTCAAGCCATTCCATGGACTCCGCCAGCTCCAGGTGGACACCGCTGCGGGTGTCCCGGGTCACTAAGCCGTCAAACATGTTGCGGATGACCGTCTCTGACTCACGGACGCGGTGGTCAGCTGGGTCTAAAGTAGTGGGTGAGCGGGCCAGAGCGACGATGATCACTTGACGGCCAGGGACAGGTGTAGGAGTTACTACCACTTCTTTTTCGATTACCGCCGGGGTAGGAGTGGGCGTTGGTGCACAGGCCGTCATACCGAGCAGGGGTACTAACAGGAGTAATGTTACTGCCGCTATGTAAGCCGCCTTGCTCATTTCTCCTCCTTTCATTAAAGTGAAAATATTATTGTGTCCTGGCAAATCAGCGCAACACTTGCCAGGGCTTTCCAGTTTTAGGGGCCGTTAGGCGGTGAACGCTCGGAAACCGATTGCTCGCCAGTCGCCCGCGGTCCCTAAAGCGCGTATCGCCGAGGGAGTAAAGTCTATCGCATCCTCTCCTTTCATTAAAGTGAAAACATTATACCATAAACCTTGTGTCCTGGCAAATCAACGCAGCACTTGCCAGGGCTTTCCAGTTTTAGGGGCCGTTGGGCGGTGTGCGCTCGGAAACCGGCTACTCGCCAGTCACCCGCGGTCCCTAAAGCGCGTATCGCCGAGGGAGTAAAGTCTATCGCATCCTCTTAATCTGCTTACTTGTTCGCTGCGATGAAAACTGGAAAGCTCTATAAGGGGGATGGCAGCTTGTGGAATTAACAACAGCCGTGGTAAGAATGGCCGTGCTCCTCTTCCCCAGCCTCAGCTTTTAGGTATTTTTCGGGGTCTTTTTCAAAGGCAACTTTGCAGCCCGGCGCACAAAAGTAGTAGGTCTTGCCTTTGTATTCGGCTTTGGCTGGGGCCGTTTCAGTATCAACCCACATCCCGCAGACTACGTCTTTCACTTTAGCCATTTTTACCCTCCTTTAAAGCTTGACTCGGCGCAACAGGTTAGCATTGGTGACTACAGTGACAGAGCTGGTGGCCATGGCTATCTCGGCCAGAAGGGGATGCATCATCCCCAAAACGGCCATAGGAATCATGATTACGTTGTAGAAAAAGGCCCAGAAAAGGTTCTGCTTTATCTTGGCAAAAGTGGCCTTGGATAGCCTTATCGCTTTTACTACCCCCATAAGCTCACCCCTGACCAAGGTTACATCCGAGGCTTCAATAGCGATGTCAGTTCCAGTGCCGATGGCTATGCCCACGTTGGCTTGCTTCAAGGCGGGAGCATCATTTATGCCATCGCCCACAAACGCCACAAGGCCGTAATTTTCTTGAAGGCGACGGATTTCAGCCAATTTCTCTTCAGGCAGGACCTCGGCCAAGACATAGGTTATGCCGAGCTTTTGAGCTATGGCTTGGGCAGTGCGGCGGTTGTCACCAGTAATCATTGCCGTGTTAATACCCATCTCTCTCAGCATCCTGATAGCTGGGATAGCATCTTCCTTGAGGGTGTCGGCTACAGCTATGAGGCCAATGGGCTGCCCTTCCACGGCTACCAACATCGTTGTATGCCCTTTCTCCTCTTGCTGCAGCATTTCCACTTCCAATGGCGATGGGTCAACCCCCATTCCTTGAAGGAATCGCTTGCTTCCCACTAAGACTCGCTTGCCCTCAACCAGTGCTTTAACCCCTTGACCCCGTATAGCCTCAAATTCTTTAGGCTCTGAAAGCTCAATCCCAAGCGATCGTGCTTTTTCCACCACTGCTTTGGCCAAAGGATGTTCGCTTCCCAACTCCGCTGAGGCAGCCCAGAAGAGCAATTCGTTTGGGGATAATGAGCCGTTCGCTACCAAATCAACCACTTCAGGCTTGCCCTTGGTGATGGTGCCGGTCTTATCAAAAGCCACAACCTTTACTTCCCTCAAGGTCTGTATAGCTTCCCCGGAGCGTATGAGTATACCATTCTGGGCACCGATGCCGCTACCTACCATGAGAGCAGTCGGAGTTGCAAGGCCCAAAGCACAAGGGCAAGCAATCACTACTACCGAGACGAAGGCTATGATGGCCAGCGTCAATCGGTTGGCTTCGGGGTTAATCCAGGGAAGGAATTGGGAGGCCCAAGTTGCTATGGGTTTCATTGCCTCCGGAAACAGGAGCCAGAGGAGGAAAGTCACCGCTGCAATCCCCAGAACCGCCGGCACGAACACGGCCGTTACGCGGTCAGCAAACTCTTGGATTGGAACCTTAGAACCTTGGGCTTCTTCCACCAGCTTTATAACTTGAGCCAGGAAGGTGTCTTTCCCGACCTTGGTAGCTCTGATCTTGAGGAGGCCATCTTGGTTGATTGTGGCACCTATGACCTCATCGCCGGGGCGCTTGTTCACGGGCATGGACTCGCCAGTGGCTATGGACTCGTCCACGCTGCTTTCCCCTTCAATCACTACCCCATCGGTTGGAATCTTCTCGCCTGGCCGCACGATTAGTATATCGCCAACTTGCACTTTTTCTATCGGCAACTCTATCTCCTTGCCATTCACCAATACGCGAGCGGTTTTTGCCCCCAGCTCCATCAGCCTCCTTATGGCTTGGGAGGCCCTACCTTTGGCCGCGGCTTCAACGTAACGGCCAGTAAGGTGAAAGGCCATAATCATCGCTGCCACCGGGGCATAGTTAGCGATGGGGATTAAAAAGCTGAGGGGGCCCGTAAGGAAGGAGGTTATGGTGCCCAAAGAGATGAGAACATCCATGTTGGCGAATCCATGGCGAACGGAGCTCCATGCCGAGCGGTAAGTGGCGCTTCCGGCTATAGCCAGCACAGGCAAAGCCAAGATTATCGTCCCCAACTGGTAGATGGCCGGGGTAGGCCAGGCAATTCCCCACAGCATTTCCGGAAGCATCCAGAGAATGAGGGGGATGGTAAACCCCCACGCCAGAAGCATCCTGTGGCGAGCTATGCGCATCCGACGTTCTTCTTCACTCTCCCCTTCCCGCTCCAGCTCCTCACGTTCAATTATGACATCGTAGCCTGCTTCCTTTACTGCAGCGACGAGTTCGGCAAAAGAGGTTAAGCCTGGTATGTATTCCACCGTGGCCCGCTCAGTAGCCAGATTGACCGAGGCGCTAAGCACACCATTTACCTCTTTGAGGGCCTTTTCCACATGCGCCACGCAAGAAGCGCAGGTCATCCCAACTATGGGCAATGTTATCCTCTCCACTGGCACATCGTATCCAGCATCCCTCACAGCTTTTACCAGCTCGGCAAGTCCGGGGCCATCGGGGTTGTAATTCACGGTAGCGCGCTCAGTTGCAAGGTTAACCGAAGCCGATATTACTCCGGGGACGCTTCTCAGGGCCTCCTCCACGTGAACTACGCAAGAAGCACACGTCATTCCTGCCACTGGCAAAGTTATTGTCCGTGGCATAGCTTTAAAACCCTCCCAAGGTTCTACCAGTGCAAATTTTATTAACCCAGCTCATCTCAGACAAGGACAAAAGTCACACCCACTCTTGGGAAAGGCGTAGAGCTTTTCTCAAAGGGCTACTTCGCTCAACGCTCTGGAGGGATTATGGTGGCGAGAAGATAACCAAGGACCATGCTCAAAACGATGATGAAAGTTATAGCCCACAAGATGATTTGTGACCAATTGTAACGTTTCCCCCTCATCCTACTACCACCAAAACTTGGCCCATTTCCACATCATCCCCCTCTGAGACCTTAACCTCTTGCACGATGCCATCCCTTGGGGATTGGATTTCGTTTTCCATTTTCATAGCTTCCAGGATACAGAGCACATCGCCCTTTTTGACCTTATCGCCCTGTCGCACTTTAACGGCTATGATTTTGCCAGGCATTATGGCTTTTACAACTCCTTCTTCTTCAACAGGGGCTTCAGGGATGGGAATGGTGGGAGCTTTTTCCTCCTCCAGGACTTCGTACTTGTAGGCAATCCCGTCCACTAATGCTACATCAGCTTTTATTTCCACCTCATGAGAAGCCCCGTCTACTACGACTTTCCCGCCGTTCACTTTGACGGAAAAGGGCCGGCCATTTACCCTTACGACACCCTCTTCCACTTCAATTTCGTAAACCGTATCTTCAATCCGCAGGCGGAATCTTTCTACCATCTGACCCATCCTCCGGCCGGCCTTGCTGCCAGTTTCCAGGGGGAGATGGAGAGCTGAGGCATAGGCTGAGGCGCAGGTTTAGGGGCTTTGGGCTTGCGGTTGGAGACGATATATGCTGCTACTGCCGCCGCTATTTCTTCCTTAAAGTTTACGCCTCTGGCTCTCCTCTCCAGGAAAGGCTTTGCTACCTGAGGATAAAGGGCGTAAGAAACCACGTCCTCTTCGCTGCGAGCAAGGTTCCCTATCTCTTCCCTCGCTTTCTCCAGTGCCGGCTTCAACAAATCAGCCGGCCGGCAATTTATCGGCTCCTCATCCCCTATAGCCAGCTTTTTGACTTTGGGGTCAATGGGACCTGGGGGGCGGCCGTAAAGGCCCTTTATGTAATCTTTCACTTCTCTTGGGATGACCTTGTACCGTTCGCCCAGCAGGACGTTGAGGACGGCCTGAGTGCCGACAATCTGGCTTGTGGGGGTTACCAATGGCGGATAGCCCAGTTCTTCCCGAACCTTGGGCACTTCTTCCAGGACCTTGGGCAAAAGGTGGAGGGCCTTTTGCTCCTTGAGTTGAGCTATCAGGTTGGAAAGCATGCCCCCAGGGATTTGGTAAGTAAGCACGTTTGTATCCACCGTTATCGGTGCTTCGTAAGCCTTGTACTTCGCCCTTATTTCCTTAAAGTATTCGGCAATTTTAGATAGAAGCTCTAAATCAAGGCCGGGGTCCCACGGTGTGCCCTTGAGTATGGCTACCAAAGTTTCACATGGGGGCTGGGAAGAGCCCAAGGCCATTGTAGAGATGGCCGTATCCACCACATCGGCTCCGGCCTCTATGGCCTTAAGGAGGGTGGCTGTTCCCATCCCGCTTGTGTAGTGAGTGTGGACTTGGATGGGGACCGGAACTGTTTCCTTTAGCTTGCCCACAAGCTCGTAAGCAGCATAAGGGGAGAGAAGCCCAGCCATGTCCTTTATGCAGATAGAGTCTGCACCAAGGTCCACCAATTCCTTCGCCAGTTCAACATATTTTTCCAAGGTATGGACTGGGCTTATGGTATAGCAGATGGCGGCCTGGACGTGGGCTCCTTCCCTCTTAGCCACCTTCATTGCCCAGGCCATGTTGCGGGTATCGTTAACAGCATCAAAGATGCGGAATATGTCAATGCCGTTAGCCCTGGCCAGGACAATGAACTTTTCTACCACATCATCCGGGTAATGCCTGTATCCTACAACGTTTTGGCCCCGCAGAAGCATCTGCAAGGGAGTATTGGGGAGGTTCTTCTTTAGCAAGCGGAGGCGTTCCCAAGGGTCCTCGTTTAAGAAGCGCATAGCGGCATCAAAAGTTGCCCCTCCCCATACCTCCATGGAGTGAAAGCCCACCTTGTCCATAAGCGGGGCTATGCGGAGCATATCTTCAGTCCGGAGCCTTGTAGCTAAAAGGGACTGGTGGGCATCTCGGAAAGTAGTATCGGTTATTTTGACTGGCTTCATGCCTTCCTCCCGCATTAGTTAAACACTTGCAAGCCTGAGCAGGTTCACAATAAGCTTATCACAATCTCAGAACAATGACAAGTGCAAGCTACCAGGAAGTGCATCTCAATTTTTCGGAAAGCAGAGCTGTTTAGTTTGGCGTTCACGACCAAGCATTGGATTTGACAATTCAATAATTGCGAGCATAATACATACCGACCAGTCGGTATGAAAGGAGGGCCGATGCGTGCCAGGGCGGAGGAA
>CAZPWR010000252.1:0-1885 GCA_964590555.1 uncultured Anaerolineae bacterium
CTCATCCAACCACTTTCTCCCTCTCTCCAGGCGCTCAAGAAAGCTATAGGATTACCGCTCTCTTTAAGCACAACCTCTTTCTGTTCCACCATAAGCTTGTTTGGAAAACTGAGTTTTTTCGTGCCAGGGCCTCCCTCTATCTGACGAACCGGAGTGGGGGTTATGCTCTGGTAAGCTTTAACCCGTGCCAAGAAGTCTTCTTGGCCCAAAGGTTGCCACTGGCCCGGTTCCGGAAGGCCTTCAGGCAAGGAGTCTATCAAGTAAAGGAATTCACGTGCATAGACGGAAAAGCCTGCTTGGCGGAAAAAACTTTCTTCCCCTTCTGAAGCATCAACAAACAGCTTTTTGACCCCGAAGGTCCCAAGGCGCCAACAAACGTAATTCACTAACGGTTCCCCGATAGAGGCATAGCATGGCGCAGGAGCAAGGTATATTACCTCTACCCCTTCCCGCCCGTAGCTTTTGCGAGTTTGTATGAAGCCTTTCTCTTCCCCTAAGAGCACATAGGTGGCAAGGCTTTCTTCAGCTAAGGGGAAAAAGATCAGGGATAAAAAGGCACGTTGCCAAACTCCGGAGTTATCCGGAACTAAACCGAACCCCTTCCCTTTCCCCTTAAGGCTTCGTACTAACCATAAATCCGAAGGAGAGTTTAATGGCCTTATCACCGAGTCCTACGCACTACCTCCAAGAAATATCGGTGGAAACGGGTATCATTCGTAAGTTCGGGGTGGAAAGCGGTGGCTAACATGTTGCCTTGCTGTGCTGCCACTATGGTGCCATCATCCAAAGTGGCCAAGATTTCAACCCCAGGCCCTACGGAACTGATTATAGGGGCTCGGATGAAGATTGCGTGGAATGGTTTCCCCCTCTCTCGGCGAGTGCTTACTGCATCCAAGGCAGGGATTTCAAGGTCCACTTCAAAGGAATCTTTCTGCCGGCCGAAGGCATTCCGCTGCACGGTTATGTCCATGACCCCTAAAATGGGCTGGTCCATCCCCACATCTTTAGCCATAAGTATCATTCCGGCGCATGTTCCCCACATCGCTTTGCCTTGGAGTGCCCACTCGCGCAAAGGCTCCAAAAGCCCATACCTTTCCCCAATCCGTCCTATAGAAGTGCTTTCTCCCCCCGGGATTATTATCCCATCAAGCCCGTCAAGGTGGTGGGGGAGGCGAACCTCCACTGTTTCCACCCCGAGCGATTGGAGCATTTCAATGTGTTCACGGAAATCCCCTTGCAGGGCAAGAACTCCTATCTTGAACTTATAGCTTCGGCGAGGCATCTTACCACCCCCGTTGGGCCATCCTCTGCTCGGCTGGGATAGCGCTTATGAGAATTCCAGGCATGGGCTCGCCCAAGTTCCGGGAAATCCGAGCCAGGATGTCAGGGTCGTTGTAGTGGGTTACAGCTTCCACAATGGCCCTTGCCCTCTTGGGCGGGTTCTCAGATTTAAATATTCCGCTCCCTACGAATACACCATCGGCCCCAAGCTGCATCATAAGGGCAGCATCGGCCGGGGTAGCGATGCCGCCAGCGGCAAAGTTAACCACTGGAAGCCTTCCCAAGCGGGCTACCTCTTTCACTAACTCATAAGGAGCTCCCATCTCTTTGGCTGCCGCCATCAGCTCCTCTTCCGGCATGTTCTGGAGGCGGCGGATTTCATCCCAAACTGCCCGCATGTGGCGGACTGCTTCCACTACGTTCCCGGTACCAGCCTCCCCCTTGGTCCGAATCATAGCTGCGCCCTCAGCTATGCGGCGCAGGGCCTCTCCGAGGTTGCGGCAGCCGCAGACGAAGGGCACTTTGGATTTGCGCTTGTTTATGTGATGTTCTTCATCGGCTTGGGGGAGGGCGTCGCTTTCGGCTCTGTAGTCAAACCCACGCG
>CAZPWR010000253.1:0-3100 GCA_964590555.1 uncultured Anaerolineae bacterium
TGCCCCGTTGCCGGTACCGAGCTCTATGATATTTACTCCGGTGATATTGCGAATTCCGACAGGGGCGTTGTTCGTCCCGTCCCCGCGCAAGAACTTTATGTCCTCCTCCAGAGCCAAAGCGCGGGCCAGGTCGTTGCGTACGATTTCCTCAGCCGAGAGGGAGCTATCGGCAAGAAGCTCCCGGCTCAAAGGCACCATGGCCGCCAGCTTCTTCACCGTGAGCTGGACTTGTGCAAAAGACATATCGCTGGGCGTGATGGCCGTATTCTCGCCAAGCCAGTATGTAGTGACTCCACTCGCTACCTTGGGGAAGTAAATGACGTTGGTGGACATAGGAACAACTGTAGCCCCGGCCTTCCGCACTACCGCTTGTGCAGATAGCAGCTCTATGAGCTGGCGGGAATACTCTGGGGGAACGAGGTAACCACCAGCCTCAGGAGTGCTCTCCCCCATGGCCTTGAAGGCAAGGTAGGCCCTATCTGTTTTGCGGGCCAGGATGGCCTTCACGGCTGAGATAAGTGGCGTCTCAGGGTCAAACCAATCGCTGGCCTCTTTATGGACTACACTAAAGGCCTTGACAGCGGGCTCCTTCTGAAGCCCTTCAAGGCAGGCAGCGAGGGCCTTCACACTCTCGGCGACACTCGCGACAGTGCTCTTGAGCTCTTCAATTTCTTTGCGGATTTCCTCCATTTCTTCTCCCTCCTTGTTTAAATTGTCAGGCAATTCAAAAGATAATCCAAGCGCTTTGTAAGTCTCCTGAACTTTGACCTTAGTCACGATGTAGGGCTGTGCTGGGGCTGGGGTCAAGCTAAGCTCCACTATGGGCCATCGCTTGAGGTGGCCATCAGGTTTCTTTATCACGAGGTAATCCAGGGCCCCGGGCGAATAGTGGAGCGCCCCAGCCTCTATGAGCTTCTTTATAGCCTTTATCCACCTGGAATGCTTATTCAGTTGTGCCTCAAACCAGACGCCGATGTCATCCACATGCCAATTTTTCACCGTGCCAATGGGTTCTGTCTGGACGCCTTCGTCCCGGCCATGGTGATAGAAGAGGGGCTTGATGGGCCAAACGTCAAGCATAAGCTCACTATCCTTCGTGAAATATTCGCCCATCAAGTCCTTCTGTTGCGGGGAGCCCCAGACAACGCCATAGCCTCCAATGATGAGCTCAGCCTCGGTGTCCTCCCAAGCCCTTATGGCCGTTGAGGCCTTTTTGGGCCCTTCCCATCCTGCAATGCCCCAAAGGTATTCAGGGATCTTTTCATCCTCTACCCCTATATCGAGGTAGAGTCGTATGAGCTTAAGGGCACACTCACGGTAGTCCTCCTCAGAGGGAAGGTCTACCCTCTGGCCGCGGAAGCCAGGGCCCAGGGCAGCAGCAGCACGGCCTAGTTGGGCTACGGTGATTTTGCCAGGGGGCTCCTCTATGCGCAGCTTCCAGGGGGAAGGCTCATCAGGGTCTGGGACATAGAGATAGGCCTCAGGGCCGAACTCCATGCCCCGTTCAATTTTTGTTACTCTGGCTTTTTCTTCGCTCATCACCCCTCCTTACTGGAATCCCCTTTTTATAAATTCTACTGCTTCTTTGAAAAATTGCAATATCTCCTCTAAGGAACTTTTAGCTATGCCTCGTAAAGTATGCCATCGCCCCCGATGCATCCAGGCTTGGCGCGGCCCAATGACATACGTGGCGTAGTAGACTCGCGTCCCTACTATGCCCAAGACGTTCCGTGGCATGAGCTGTACCCTGGATGTTATGGAGCGTCCTAAAGTGCCTGTGCGCTGGTAACGGGAAGCTGGAGGCGGGGGAGGATAAGTGGCCGCACGCCTTTGAACGAGGGCTACGCTCTTCCACATCGCTGCCTGCATTTGCCTCCGCACCTCTCGCTTGCTCCAGTCAAGCTTTTTTAGTGTCCTATCTAAGCCGATTACGTCCACTTCTATCTTCATTGGCATGCCTATACCTCCGGTACAATCCAGCAACGACAATTGGGGTGGAAAGGAGGCATGTGGCTGGTGTCACCAATGGGATAGGGGCCATGAGCGATATGTTCCTGGCAGAGCGGGCATACCTTCTCCTCTGCCGCTCCTTCCACCCTGTAAGCCTTTATCACCCCTGTGGCCTCCCAGGCGAGCCTATTCCCGTAGGCGAAAGCCCTTGTCACCTCGGTAGCAGCAATCATTGAAGCACGGTAAGGGTTCTCAAAGATAGCTCGCAGCCTGGCCTCTAAAGCCGGCAAAGCCTCACCAGATTCAATCCAGTTGACGATTGTAGTGGACAAGGCTTCTCGCGTTGTCTCGTTTAATCCTTTGACTAGCTCATAGGAATACTCTCGGGCCCACTTTTGGGCTGCTTGGTTGATGGGGAGCAAATCTACTCCCACCTCAAAAGGTAGGTTAGCTATGGCATTGGTTATAGCCTCAACAGTTATCCCCTCTAAGGAAGGAACAAAAAGTAAGACGAGGTCGTTGGCGATTGTCTCCCAAAGCTCTTTATCCGCAGTTAAATCGCGTGGCAAGGCCTTATAAGCGCGCTCTTGTACTTCAGGACGCTTGAGGAGCCAGTCATGTATTAAGCGTTGGTGCTTGCCCCACAGTTCCAGCAAAGCGGAGTAGAGCTTGTGCTCCCATTTGTGCCGTAGCTCTTCCAGTGTGCCCGTAGGTTTAAGGGAAACAATTGCCTTCTGAGCCTCAGCAGGCACTCCGGCGCTCCCCAGGGGCAACAGGATAATATCCCCTCCGCTTGTAGGAGGCAACCCAAGCTCAGCTCTGGCCTCGTTGATGGTCATGACCCCAGCCCGCACCAAGATATTGAGCCTTTGGGCCACTTTCACAGCGTCCTCTTGCAGTGCCTCTACTGAGGAGACGTCGTAGTCTACATAGATATCCTCGCCAAACAGAGGCGCGAGCTCTTTTTGCAGTTTCTCGCGGTAATAGCTGAGCTGGGGCAAGATTGTCTCTTTCCAGAAGCTTTCTCTCTGGGCGTCTGCCGTGGCATAGTTCGCGGCCTCCCAAGCCCCGGCCAGGGCGGGGGGAACGCCGAACGCAGCACAGATATCGCGGCGGTTCTGCTCTGTGAGTTCCTGGAAAGCCAAATCCT
>CAZPWR010000254.1:0-4251 GCA_964590555.1 uncultured Anaerolineae bacterium
CCCACCACCCCCAGCCCCCCTGTGCTGCGCTTTCCGCCCCCCGTCCCCTCCCTGCTTTTTTTTGTGGAGCTATGTCCGCCGCTATCGGGAATACGAAGAAAAAGCTTTGGAAATTATCCATAAAGTTGGCCTTAGAGGCCGAGAACACTTTTTGACCCGAGCCCTTCCCCATGGTGACCAACGGAAACTGGAGATAGCTCTTCTTCTGGCCACAGAGCCTGAAATACTCCTTTTAGATGAGCCTACTGCCGGGATGGCCTCAGAGGAGATTCCGTCTTTCATGAAGCTCATAAACTCTTTGCGGGAAGAAGGCAAGCACACCATTTTGCTGGTAGAACACAAAATGGAAGTGGTAATGGGCCTTTCCGACGTAATAACCGTAATGCATCAGGGCCGGATTTTGGCGGAAGGAACTCCTGAGGAAATAAAAGCCAATGAACAAGTCCAGCAAGCTTATTTAGGGGAGCTTTAGGGAGGTAAAGGTGAGCGCGCTCTTGGAAGTGCATAACATTCATACCTACATCGGCCAGTTCCATATACTCCAAGGGGTATCTGTGACAGTCCCAGAAGGGAGTATCACAGCTTTGCTCGGACGTAACGGGGCTGGTAAAACTACTACTCTTAAATCCATCATGGGCCTAACACCACCTCAAAAGGGGAAAATTGTCTTCGCAGGCAAGGAAATCCAAGGCCTACGCCCTTACGAAATAGCGTCTTTGGGAATTGGTTATGTCCCGGAACATAGAGCTATATTCACCAACCTTACTGTGGAGGAGAACTTACGCATTGCCGAACGCCGCAAAGGAGACCTTAAGCGCAAAGCAGATTTTATCTTCTCCCTATTCCCTGACCTTAAGAGGCTTTACAAGCTTCCAGCAGGAAATCTCTCGGGTGGACAGCAGCAAATGCTGGCCATTGCCCGTGCACTCGTACCGGACAACCGCCTCCTCTTGATTGATGAGCCAAGCGAGGGATTGGCTCCTTTACTGGTGCGTGAATTAATGTCAGCCATTCGCCAGCTTTCATCCGAAGTTACTATACTTTTAGTAGACCAGAACTTCCAAATGACAAGTTCGCTTGCTACGCACTACTCTCTGATTGACGATGGCCGCCTTGTCTGCAGCGGGTTAATGTCCGACCTATTGAAAGAGCCTGAAACCATACGCCGTTACTTGGGAGCTGTGGTGTAGGAGGAATTAGATGAAAGCTTACCGTGAGGCCCTTGTTTCCCTTCTAATCATATTGGGCATTGTAGTTGTGGTTTATTGGAGCTTCGGGGTTTCCAAAGCCACAGCTATACTTTTATCTGGTTTGACCCTGGCTTCCCTCTACTTTCTTTTAGGTGCAGGCCTATCACTTATCTTCGGCCTAATGGATGTCCTGAATTTCGCCCACGGGACCATTTTCATGATTGGCGCCTACATTGGCTATACCTTTTTCGGAAATCCCCGCCTGATTTTGAACACTTTGCCCCTTTTCTTGACACTTAGTGCGGGGGTAATGGTGGGCAATTTGTTTTACCGATGGGTTGGTCAGCAAAATTTCCTGGGAAAACAAAACCGCTTACTGGCGCTCTTTTTAGGCTTAATCGGCTGCATTAGCTTATGGTGGGGTCTTAAGAGGTTCCCTTTGCGCCCCTTAGTCGCCTTTGAACCTACCACCCCAGGAGGCGCTATACCAACCGCTCTGGCCCAAGAGCCTCTACCTAATATGGTTGTCCGCCTGGTATGGATGGCTCTATCTGGATTGCTTTTGAGCTTGGCGATAAGGCTGTGGAGCAAGGGGAGAGAAAGGCCTGTAATTCTTCATTATTACGCCTCTGCCATCGTAGGCCTTATTTTTACAGCCTTCCTCATCCTACTTGGCCGTAATGTTCTGGAAAAATTCTTCCTCGGCCTTCCTGTTGATTTACGCTTTACTTTGGCGATGGTTGCGGCAATAGCAGTTGGAGCAGTTTTGGGCGCATTAATTGAAAGCTATTTTATCCGCCCATTCTACGGCCGCCCAATCGCTCAGATTGTGCTAACGCTTGGCCTAATGTTTGCCGGAGGGGAATTGGTTAAATTCATCTGGGGTAAGGAAGGCCGTGCTCCAATATCTGGCCCTTCTTTGTTCGCCGCAAGCTGTATCTCCCCCAACATATTCGCCTGGTTCCGGGAGCATTGCTCTTCTATCTACATTTTTGGGCGCGCATTCCCTTCCTATCGCCTTTTCATCATCTTCATAGGCTTGTTCATGTTTGTGGCTATAACATTGCTATTGCGTTACACTCGCTTGGGGATGATAATCCGAGCTGGTGTCCAGGATAGCGAAATGGTAGAAGCGCTGGGGATTAATGTTAGGCGCGTTTTCACCTTTGTATTTGCTCTCGGCTCAGCTCTGGCTGCTTTGGGAGGCGTGGTAGCAGCTCCCTTTGTTGGCGTTTATCCGGATATGGGTGGAATTTTCCAGCTGCAAGCTTTCATTGCAGTGGTCATTGGGGGCATGGGCAATTATGTTGGGACAGCTGTAGGCTCGCTAATATTAGGATTAGCCCGCGCTTTTGGAGATACATTGGTAACTACAGGCTTTACCCTTCCAGGCATGGCTCAAGCTTGGAAGGCTTCTCCAGCCATAGCTCGCGCTTCTATCGTCTTAGTAATGGCTTTAGTCCTTTTAGTGCGTCCTGCTGGCATTTTTGGGAAAAAGGGGTGATGCCGTGAAGCTACAAGCTCGGAACCTAAACTGGCTTTTGGTAATTTTATTAATCGCTTTCCCTTTCATCGCCGGCTTAACTATAGGTGAACCTGCTCAAGTAAAACCAGGACTGCGAGGCTTCAATAGGCTCATCGCCTTAGCAGAAACAGGCCATGCTAAGTTCTGGCAAGGGATGGTTATCCAAATGCTCATCTTGGGCGTTTTCGCCATGAGCTATGATTTGCTTTTAGGTTACACCGGCATAATCTCCTTCGGCCACGCTATGTTTTACGGGACAGGTGGATATGTTCTTGGCCTTTTGATTAAGCATGCGCGTTGGTCACTTTGGGAAGCACTGGGGGCAGTAATTGTGGTAGCTTTGCTCCAGAGCTTCATCATTGGTGTCCTTTCTTTGCGGGTGCGAGGCGTTTACTTAGCAATGGTTACTTTGGCTTTCGCTGAATTCTTCTATATCCTGGCCGAGGCTACTGACTTCCGCCAATATACTGGGGCGGACGATGGATTGCACGGAATCTATCCTCCCCTGTTCCTTAACCCCACCGAGCACCGGACAAACTTCTATTTCTTCACCCTCCTATTCTTTGCGATAATGTACATGGCCGCACGTCGGTTGGTGAACTCACCTACTGGCCAAGTCATGATAGCAATTCGGGAAAACGAAGCACGTGTCGCAATGCTGGGCTACAACCCATTCATTTACAAACTGATTGCCATTATGGCCTCAGGATTGATGGCCTCTTTGGCAGGGGCTCTGAACGCCCTTTTCAACTTGGGTGTTACCCCTTCAGTCCTCAGTGTCAGCACTACCATAGAAGTGATTGCTATGACGATTGTGGGAGGGGTAGGAACCCTGAGTGGCCCAATATTGGGAGCTGCTATCGTCCACCTCCTGGGCTACTGGCTTAACCGCATTTTCGGGCCTTCTTGGATGCTGTTTTTCGGGATAGCTTTTGTGCTTATAGTTGTGTTTTTGCCCTACGGGATTGTAGGCACATGGAGAGCCAGAAGCTTCCAGTGGAAAGAAGCGTGGCGGAGATATCTTAGGTACATAAAGCCGATTTGAAAGCATTACCCCCCACAAAATAGTCCCCAAAACCGCTTTTAACCGATAAGCTCGCAAGGCAGTGAACAAAATCCCTATTTTGCCTAACCCCCAAGCCAATGGTATTATTTTTACAGAGGAGGGGGAAATGCTTACACCAGTGGAGGAAGCCATAAGGAAAGGCGTTCCATAAGAGCTTATAAGGATGAGCCCATCCCGGAAGAGCTCCTCCAAAGGGTTCTGGAAGCTGCCCGCTGGGCCCCAAGCGGGGTCAATGCCCAACCTTGGCACTTCATAGTGGGCCGGGAGAAGAAAAACCGGGAGTTTTTAAGCGCGCACTCCCGGTTCCTCTTCGTCCGCAACAGGCATATATCCGAAGCACCTGTAAGCATAATCATCTGTGGCGCCCCCCGCCGAAGCAAGTGGTATTGGGCCGATTGTTCCTTGGCCGGAGCAAACATAATGCTTGCCGCCCATGCCCTCGGCCTTGGAACTTGCTGGATAGGCATATT
>CAZPWR010000255.1:0-6654 GCA_964590555.1 uncultured Anaerolineae bacterium
ATCCGAAGCCCTCGGTATACCATTAGGCACGGTGAAATCTCGCTTGAGCCGAGCCCGAGCCAAGGTGCGGGATTACTTATTAGCGCATGAGGAACTTTTGCCCTCACGTTATCGTCTTAAACCATAGGGGTGGGCAAATGTTCGGGAAGAAACACCAGAAGATAAAAGCTCTTCTGCCTCTTTATGGGGATAAAAGCCTTTCCTCCAAGGAGAGGAAACTTATAGAGGAGCACCTTAAGGTTTGCCAGGAGTGCCGGGCGGAGTGGGAAAGCTTCCGCTGGTCTATTTCATTGACAAAAGAGGTCCCACGAGTTCCAGCCCCTCGCTCTTTCGCAATCAGAGCTTCGGATTTGGAGAAGGTCCGGCCTCCTGTGGGCTTGTATGTGGCGAGGGTTTTCACCGCCTTGGCTGCTGCTCTCTTCATCATCCTCATCGGGCTTGACCTTCTTGCTTTTAAGGCTGCTCCTATCCGTGCGCTCGCTACCCCCTTGCCCCCTACGCCTGCAATCGTAAAGACTTACCCCGAGCCTGAAAAAAAGCCATTGGCTTTACCAATGTCACCGCCTGAGGAGGAAGTAATGACCAGAGAGTTTGGCGGCCTTGAAGAGGCTCCCACGCCAATCCCCGCCCCTGTGCCGGAGGCAGAACGAAGGCTTAATTTGCGCTGGCTTCCTTGGGAGATAGCGGCCGGGTTCGGCGCAATAGCCGCCGGCCTCGCCTCTTGGATATTGGGGAGAAGGAGGTGAGACCTTGCCTGAGCTGCCTGAGGTGGAGACCATCGCCAGGGAACTGAAGCCATTCCTGGAAGGAAAGCGCATCGCTAAGGTGGAAATCCTCAAGCCCGAGCTCACCGTAGGCATTTCGCCCGAAGTGTTAGAGGGAAAGACCATAAATCGGGTTAGGAGGCGGGGCAAATACTTAATCTTAGACCTTTCCGACGGCTCTGGCCTCCTCTTCCACCTTAGGCTTACCGGAAGGCTTTACCTAAACCCTGGCCCTGAAGTTAACCCCGGCTTGCTTATCCACACCGAAGACCGCCTAACCCTTTCCTTCCATGACCCACGGAAGCTTGGGCGAGCTTACTGGCATCCCGCACCGGACGAGTTCCTCGGCTTCCTCGGGCCTGAGCCTTTAGACGAAGGATTCACCCCTCAGGAGCTACGCCAAATCCTATCCGGTCGGAAAGCTGCGGTCAAAGCGGTGCTTCTGGACCAGCGGAGCTTGGCGGGGATTGGGAACATCTATGCCGATGAGGCCTTGTTCTTGGCGGGGATAAATCCTCGCCGTCCGGCTTCAACGCTCTCGCCGGAGGAGGGGGAGAGGCTTTACCAAGCCATCCAGGAAGTGCTGGTGGAAGGGATTGAAAGGCATGGCACGACCTTTAGCGCTTACAGGGATGCTTTCGGCAGGCGGGGGGAAAACCAGCTCAGCTTAAGGGTCTTTAGGCGGACGGGGAAGCCTTGCCCGCGCTGCGGTACGCCCATAGAGCGCATAAGGGTAGCCGGCCGGAGCTCCCACTATTGCCCCAAATGCCAACCCATATGAGGAGAAGCTATGGAAATGATACGCACTTTCGTGGCCATTGAATTGGACCAGGAAGCATTAGACTGGCTTAAAGGGGTCCAAGAGCGCCTGAAAGCGGACATTCCGCAAGGGTTCGTCCGCTGGGTGGACCCTAAGGGGATACATCTGACCCTGAAATTTCTGGGGGAAGTGCCTCAGGGTAAGATAAAGGCCATTGAAGAAGTGCTCAAAGGGGTGGGGCAGAGGCATCGCCCGTTTTCCTTCACCTATGGGGGGTTGGGTTGCTTCCCCTCCTACTCTCATCCCAACGTGATATGGGTTGGTGTAGAGGAGAAGACGGGGGCCCTTTTGGCCCTTCAGAAGGATGTGGAAAGGAGCCTTGCCAAGTTAGGCTTCAAGCCCGAGGATAGGCCCTTTTCCCCTCACCTTACCCTAGGGAGGGTAGGGAAGAGCCTTTCGGGGTCTGAGAGGAAGCGCCTTGGGGAATACATAAAAGCCGGGGGAGTCGGGCGCGGTGGGGAGTTCCTGGTAAAAGCCATAAGCCTCATGAAAAGCGACCTTTTCCCGACCGGAGCGGTTTATACCCGTCTTGCCCTTTTCCCCCTGGGTTCTGAACTTTAGCTTAAACCGCGTTAGCTATAACTTGCCATTGTGTGGTAACTAATGCCTTCGTAGTAACAAGGCACCAATTAGGATAGCTCCAAATACCAGCCATATGAGTACCACCACAGCAGCTGCGGCTCTGCTTGTAGGTTTATCGGTATCCATTAATTCTGCTGACCTTGCTCTGGCCTCTCGCAACACTTCCGGTGGAATCATGCGGAGAGCCAAGGCGATCCCGGCTGGCACTAAGACAAAATCGTCCAAGTGGCCTAAGATTGGGATGTAATCTGGTATTAGGTCAATCGGGCTTAGAGCATAGCTCAAAACCAAAGCCGCAAATGCCTTAGCATACCAAGGGGTGCGCGGGTCACGATAAGCAAGGTAAAGCGCGTAAGTTTCGGACTTAAGCCGCTTGGCTTTAGTTCGCCACCTTTCAATCTTGGCTTTCACTTTCCTCCCATTCCACAGTGTAGCCGTAATCCCTAAGGAGTTTATCTAAATCTTTTTGCTTTTTGGCCATCTCGCCCGTTGGATCGTACACTTCCAGTAAAAGGGAAACGTCTTTCAAGTCTTGGAGCTCTTTGAGCAGTTTAAGTAAGGGGTAGGTGAATTCTGCGCTTGTCCGGACCCGCAAGGTGAGAGGTTTCTGCTTTAGAGGTGGAGGAGGTGGAGGTGGCACCTCCGGCGCGACCAGGACGGTGCGGTTATCTTTGAGCACTTCTTCGGGTACTTCTTGATTAATGTAGACTGTTTCACCTAAGCGTATACCGAATACCCCTCGCCTTGCTCCCTCCGCGATGGCATTATGGACTGCTTTCTGAGGTTCCCTTGGGATTGGCTGGCCTGCTACTCCAGTGAAGAGGTTGATGGCCTGGGAAATTGGCACTTCGTTTGCTTCTTCAACTTTAAGCGTTTCTTTCAGGTACTCTGGCGCCACTTGTTCCAAGAGTATCCCTGCTTGTTCTAAAGCTTGTTTCACATACCGGTCAAAAAAGTCCGCTTTTATAACCTCAGGGCTTCGGACAGCCACTTTGGTCAATCCACTTTCGCTTGGACGGTACACATTTAGGTAGGCCCGGAACAGTATTGACTTAATCAGTGTTTCCTTCTCCTTCAACTGCTCTCGCACTTGGTCTCGGTCATCTTGCCCCATTTCTTTAAACGATGGCGATTGCTCTATATCTTTAAGAGCCAGGTAACGTCGGACAGCGCTTTGCAAATTGGCGAGCTGGGCTGTTTCAGGAGCCAGGAAGACTAACATGTTAGGATTAGTGCGACGGGCATCCCCTGCGAATTGCAAAGCTTCTTTCATCCATCCTTCTACATCGGACACGTTAAGCGGAAGCACTACCAGCGTTGGTTGCGCTCGGTCGGGCACGAGACGGGGTTCCTGGGGGGCTACGACCATATAGAAGACACCTTCGCCTTTCCCAGCAAGCTTGTTAAGCCATTCAACTGATGCTTGGTCCACCTGCTCATCGGTCACTTCAGCTTCAAAGTCCAGGATGACTTTGTTGAGGTTGGGCTTAGCTTCAAAGAGGTAACGGCGGTCACGGTAGCGTAGGTACCAAAGCTCATCGCGCAGCCTTGTTAGCACTTCTGTGACCATTGCTGGGTTGATGCTTGGACGCAGTAGGGCAGTGCGGATTTCTTCTTCTGTTGCTCCGGCGTCCCTCTTAGCCGCGGAGATGCTGTAAAGGAAGGCACAAGTAGCTGCTCCTTTACCTAATTGCTCCTTGGCGTATTCACCACCCAGCTTACGCTCTACCTCACTTGCACGCTCCAGGATATCCCCAGTCACGATAGCATCCCAGCCGCTGTCCAGAAGCCGAACCACTTCCCCACGGATGTGACGGTCGGCCAGGTCAATGTGGTAAGGCTGAATGAGGATTGCTGAGCTTGGGCGCTGGTTAAAGAGTCTACGCAGGACCAAGGCTAAAAGGCGCAATGCCCCACGGGTTCGCTGGAATTGATGGTGCGGACCCCACCGTTCATACAGAAGATCCACCAACTCTGGGTGAAAGGGGTAGGCTTTGAGCATCCGCTCCTTGTAATCGGGGAAGCGCAATCGGTCTGGGAAGAAGCGAGCGTATTCATCGTAGTAATCACGCATCGCTTCTATGGCTTTTTTCCAATCCCGCTCAGTGCCAACACTTTTGAAAAGGCGGCGTCGGAGCACGCCGAAGACTTCATCTTGAGCGACGGGTGTTTCCACCAGTTCTATGCGGCCGAGGATTTTCTTGGCATATTGGAACAAGCGTTCCGCTGCTTCTTGGCTTTCCGCTGCAACCTCCAGGGATGAACCGGGCAAGGCTATCACCAATACGCTCCGAGGGACAGCACTAACAGCTGAGGTCAATTCGGCCAGAAATATTCCTGTCTGCTCCATAAGGTTGCTTTCCCCAACTTTTACTGCCCTTGCCTTAACCAGGTAATCCAGCACTTCGTCCATTAGAATTAGCGCCGGCTGATAGTGCTTAAGAAGCTGAGTTAATCTTTCACCGCCTGGTGAAGTACGGGTTTGGTCGGCATCGGCGAGCATTTGGTAACCTTCGCGGCCTCCCAGCTGGTAGGCCAGTTCACCCCAAAGGGTGCGTATGGTAAGCCCATCCTCGGTGCGCTTTTCACGCACGTCCAATGCGCGTCCGTCCAGGACAGCTGCGCGGACACCAGTGGGGAGCGAGCGAAAGTTTAGCCTTTCCAGGATTGGCAGGATTGCTTCATGCTCGTTCAGGATTTGGGGTGAGCGGGCGATGTGGAAGAGGGCAGTCATAGTGTGAGTCTTTCCCCCGCCGAATGGGGTTTCAAGCCTTAGGACGGGGGCGCCACGGCCTTGCCCTGCCAGCCGTCCCACTACTCGCTCCAAAAGGTCCGAAAGGGCGCGGGTCATGTAAGTGCGGTTGAAGAACCTTTCCGCATCGGTGTAGTCTTTATCCGCTGAGCCCTGCATCACATGGTGTAAGCTTATGGCGAAGAGGGAAGGGTCAGGATCCCGCAGGAAGACATCTGGGTGGGGCTCGCACACTTCCCAAACTCGCTTTGCACTATATGCTACCATCTCAGTTCACCTCCTTGTAAGAAAAATTTGCTAGGTTGCCAATTCCAATCCTCTTACCCCCGTAATACGCCATTTGAGGGGGTACCGGGGTTTTGGGCCTCATCTGTGGATAACCTCATGGGATTTCTCCTCAAAATAGCCGAAGTTGACGTTTGCGAGGAGTTTGTTGTTCAACTTGCCGCAATAGGCTGCGCTTACTGCTTAGGATTTGCCCCAGCACTTTGGCTTCTTCCTCAACTCCTCCACCGTTCTGCCCTTGCTCTATTTCCAGAAGGGCCTGTGCTGTATGCCAGAAATTATGGTCATGGGATATGATACCAGCCCGGCTCAAGAAATCCGAAAGTGCTTCCACTTCGCCCTTGCGCTGAAGGTAAAGTGCTATGTGCAGCTGATCTATTTCTGGCAGGGAGGCGGCCATTCCATCCTCTATGGCTTTATCCAGCGCTTTGCGGCACGTCTCGTTTTGGAGGCGCTCAATGAAAGTGGGTAGCCACATTACATCCCCTTTGCGCTGCACGAGGCGATATTTTGCTGTAAGCGAATCCAGTTCTGCCCCAACACTCTTGGCCAACTTGTTGGCTTCATCAAAGGCGAGCTCTTCACCCCCGTAGGCCCAGCGGTAGAGGATGTAGAAGCGGGTTGGTTCGTCCAAGTAAGCCAGGCCCAACTGCTCAAGGGCGAATGCAGTGACGATGCTGCGGGCTTCATCCAAAAGGTTACTCACCGTTACTTCCCGGCCATCGGGGTGCATAACCTTGCGGTATTTTCCAAAGACACCTACCGCTGGGCCAATGGCGGAGATGAAGAAGTCTGCGCCACGGATATCCGCTTTCCAGAATTCTCTGAGCCGTTCAGGGATGACTTGCTCTAACTCTGCTCGCACTTGAGCATACCAACCGATCCCAGCTTTTTCTGGTCGCCTGCGGCAGGCCATGAGGATGGTGCTTTGGATGGCTCCCTTGCCCCGCTGGTGTGTGGAGGCCTCCATCTCGGTGTGCACGGGGAAGGATGCAGTTGGATAGAGGCCAGCTTTAAGGAGGGATTGGATAAGGGATTCCCAAGCTTTCGTTGAGCGATGGGTGAACATCACTACGGCCATCCCTTCGGGTTTGAGGACGCGGTAGATTTCCTCAAAGGACTTTTGCATCAGCTGCTGGTAGTGCCTCTGGGCAATTTCTTCTCCCTTCTTGCCTCCGCCGAATCTGGCGGGGTTGACGACGGCTTCTTCGTCTTTAGGCGCCAGTTGTGTGCTAAAGGCTTCGGGGTAGAGGTCGCCCACAGTGCGCCGCAGCCAGACATAGAAGAAGTCGGAGAGGTCGGCGTAGGAGACATTGTCGGCGTAGGGCGGGTCAACGACGACGGCGTCAAAGTGCCGGTCCGGGAAGGGCAGGGCGGCGGCGGAGCCGGGGGGAGCGGGGCCGGGTTGCGGGGCGCGGGGGTCGGGGGAGGCGGAGGTGTGAAGGCGTGCT
>CAZPWR010000256.1:0-3517 GCA_964590555.1 uncultured Anaerolineae bacterium
AGAGCCACCATGGCAAGTGGTTTTATATGCGCTCTTGGAAGAGGCTCAAGTAGCGTTCCCCGGTATCAGGCAATACTACCACAACCCTTTTGCCAGGGCCGAGGCGTTTGGCTACTTGTAAGGCAGCCCACATCGCAGCGCCGGAGGATATCCCAGCCAGGATGCCTTCTTCTCGGATGAGCCTTAGCATCGTTTCCCGCGCATCCTCATCCGTAACCGTTATGATTTCATCAATGATTTCCAGGTTTAGGACAGCGGGGATGAATCCAGCCCCAATTCCAGGGATACCGTGGGGGCCTGGTTTTCCCCCGGAAAGGACAGGGGAGCGGGCAGGCTCCACAGCTACGATGCGAACCCAAGGCATCTTCTCCTTGAGGACCTCCCCAACCCCGGTAATGGTCCCCCCTGTTCCTACTCCAGCGACGAAAGCGTCAAGCTTCCCATCGGTATCTTCCAAGATTTCGCGGGCGGTTGTGCGGCGGTGGATTTCGGGATTGGCGGGGTTGTTAAACTGCTGGGGCATGAAGTAGCCGTGAAGCCGAGCCAGTTCCTCCGCTTTCCGGACAGCCCCGGACATTCCTTCAGAGGCCGGGGTGAGGATGAGTTCTGCCCCGAAGAGGGTCAAGAGGGCTTTCCTTTCATCGGTCATGTTCTCAGGCATGGTAAGGATAAGCCTGTAGCCCTTGGCCGCGGCCACCATCGCCAAGCCTATCCCTGTGTTCCCGCTTGTGGGCTCAATTATGGTATCGCCGGGCTTAATTAGGCCACGCGCTTCGGCGTCTTCTATCATGGAGAGGGCAATTCGGTCTTTGACGCTTCCAGCTGGGTTGAATGATTCCAGCTTGGCCACGACTTCCGCCGATTCCGGCCCAACCAAACGGTTTATGCGCACCATCGGGGTCCGCCCGATGAGCTTGGTTATATCTTGAGCAATCCCCATAGGCCCCCCTTAGGAAAACGGGCTCATAGACCTTAGCCGCTGGACTATAGGCGGTAAGACTTCCAGGACATAATCTACATCTTCATCGGTGTTCTCTCGGCCCAGGGTAAGCCTTATAGAGCCGTGGGCATCCTCAGGCGGAATCCCCATGGCCAGGAGGACGTGGCTTGGCTCCAATGAGCCACTGGTGCAAGCCGAACCGCTGGAAGCACAAACCCCTTTGAGGTCAAGGCCAAGAAGGATTGATTCACCCTCGGCATTCTTGAAGACAAAGCTGGCATTGTTGGGGAGGCGGTTCGTGGGATGGCCGGTGAGGTAAACATCGGGTATGCGCTCCAGTATCCCTTGAATCAGCCTATCCCGGAGGCGTTTGACGTGGGAGTTATTGGATTCAAACTCTTCATAGGCGATTTTCAAAGCTGTGGCAATCCCAACTATGTAGGGGACATTTTCAGTTCCGGCTCTGCGGTTGTGCTCGTGCCCACCTCCGGTCTGCATCGGAAGGAGAGGGGTCCCTTTGCGGACGTAGAGTATGCCTATGCCTTTGGGGGCGTAGAACTTGTGGCCGGAGAGGGACATGAGGTCAACGTTGAGTTCATCCACATTCAAGCTTAAGGCACCGGCAGCCTGCACGGCATCGGTATGGAATGGTATGCCCTTCTGGCGGGCTATCTTACCTATTTCGGCTATCGGCTCAATGGTCCCTACCTCATTGTTAGCGTACATTATGGTGATGAGGATGGTATCATCCCTTATGGCTCTCCCCACATCGTCAGGGTCCACCACGCCGTACTTGTCCACAGGGACGTAAGTGACCTCAAAGCCGAAGTATTTTTCAAGCTGTTCTACGGTGTGGCCTACGGCGTGGTGCTCAATGGGGGAAGTGATTATGTGGTTGCCTTTGCCTCTGTGCCTTTGCGCGAAAGCTACTCCCCTTATAGCGAGGTTATCGCTTTCGGAACCGCAGCTGGTGAAGATTATCTCTTCGGGCTTGGCGTGCAAGATTTCGGCCACTGTGCGGCGGGCTTCTTCAATCGCTTGGCGTGCTTCCCTTCCCAAGCTGTATATGCTGGAAGCATTCCCAAATTTCTCGCTGAAATAGGGGAGCATCGCTTCCAAAACTCTTGGGTCCACGGGGGTTGTAGCGGCATGGTCCATGTAAACGATGCGCTTCTTCTCACTCATTTTTAACTCCTCCTTTTGGGTTTATATAAGCAGGCTGGTGTTCCGCAATTGCTCTTTCCAGGAGAGTCACTTTCTCTTCCAAAGCCTCTATTCTCTGGAGCAATGCCTCCATTACTTGGGCCAGGGGGTCGGGGATGCGCTCGTGGTGGAGGTCAATAGGCTGGGGTTGGCCGTTGATTTTAACCACTCTCCCAGGGACTCCGACCACGGTTGAGCCTGGCGGGACTGATTTTACTACTACCGAACCAGCTCCTATCCTGGAGTTATCCCCTATTTCCACAGGGCCGAGGATTACAGCGTGCGCGCCTATGACCACATTGTTCCCGACGGTAGGGTGTCTTTTGACCCTTTCGGTGGACACCCCGCCCAGGACAGCTCCCTGGTACATCGTCACATCATCCCCGATTTCGCTTGTTTCTCCTATCACTACCCCTGCCCCATGGTCTATGAAGAAACGTCGCCCTATTTTAGCTCCGGGGTGGATTTCTATCCCTGTAAGGAAGCGGTTGAGGTGGGAGATGAAGCGTGGTAGGGTCACAAGCCCTCGTTTCCAAAGGGCATGGGCCAGGCGGTGCATCCAGATAGCGTGCAGGCCTGGATAGCACAAGAGTATTTCCAGAGTATTTCGGGCTGCTGGGTCCCTGGCGTAGATTGTGGCTATGTCTTCCTTGAGAGTTTGCAACAGTTCACGGATGAATTTTAGCATATAGACCTCCAAATTTAAGGGCATTTTGGTGGCATGTTCCTGGAAAGTTCAGCGATAGTTACTTTGTCCAGGAGGGAGAAGAGGAGGGCTTGGGCCTTATCCCATAGTTCCCTTGTGTTGCAATCCTTCCATTGGGGACAACAACAAGCCCCATTGGCTACGAGGCAGAGAGTTGCTCCTTCGGGGCAGGGGAAGGGTAAACTCTTGCTTTCCAGAGCCCTCAGCACATCCCCTACGGATATTTCCTCTGGGGATTTAGCGAGCTTGTAACCCCCTCTAACCCCTCTTACGCTCTCCACAAGCCCTGCTTTCCGGAGTAGAGGGATTATTTGCTCAAGGTAAGGCAAGGGAAGCTTCCTGGCCCGAGCGATTTTGGCTAAAGATACGGGCCCTTCGGGATAGCGCCTTGCCATTTCCACCACTGCTTTAAGGCCGTAAAGCTCCTTGCTTGAGAACCTCATCCTAAAAAATCCGAGTTTTTACTCGGATATTATTTTACCTACCGACTGAGTGCTTGTCAAGTCCGCAGCCCTGGTGGGTGTGTCCCAGTTTCGTCGGGCTGGGCCGTCGGCCTTTCCGTCCTGGCGACCCGCGTTCCCGAACGGCTACCGGGGGAGAGGGCGCTTCCAGCGCCCTGTGCAATCTAAGCCCACCGGGCCCCGACGATTTTGGGACGCCCCCCTGCC
>CAZPWR010000257.1:0-3822 GCA_964590555.1 uncultured Anaerolineae bacterium
GAGGCTGAGAAAGCGGATTTCCCTCTCCATCAGGAATCCGGCCACAGCTGGCAAGTAATGGGCAACCCCTTCGGTAGAGGCATGAGCCCGATGGGCAGTGGCGAAAGCATCGTTGACGTAGATATCGGCCAAAGAGGCCAGCTGACGAGCAAACTCAGGGTCATTGGCCTCTTCTTCAGGGTGAAAGCGGAGGTTTTCCAAAAGGATTATTTCCCCTGGCTTCATTTCCTTCACCGCTTTTTCCACTTCCGGACCGATGCAATCATCCAGCTTTTTCACTGGTATTCCAAGGATTTCCGATAGCCTCTTAGCTACCAAGTCCATCTTAAATTCAGGCGATGGCTTGCCCTTAGGCCGCCCAAGGTGGGACATGAGGATTACAGCCGCGCCTTGGTCCAAAAGATACTGGATGGTAGGCACAGTGGCCCTTATGCGTCGGTCATCGGTGATTTGGCCTTCAACTATGGGGACGTTGTAGTCCACCCTTACCAGCACTTTTTTCCCTTTAAGGTCTATGTCTCGGATTGTCCTTTTGTCCATGGCTAACCTCCTTTTTTAAGGTTACATCTCCGGCCCATATTGTTCTCACTTCCCCATTTGGTGTAGCCAGAAGGAGGGCCCCGTCTTCGTTCACTCCGATGGCTATACCTTCTACGGTCTCGGCAGGGGTGATAACTGTTACCTCCTGACCGAGGGGATAAAGTCGGGCTTGCCATTTAGCTCGGAAGTCCGCCCCCTCTTTCAGCTCCTGGTAATTTTCCTCCAGGCGGCTGAGGATTTCCTGAAGCAGGACGAAGCGAGGGAATTCGTACCCAAGCTCATCTGATAGGCTGGTGGCGTAGGGGGCCAGGTGGGAAAGGAGCGATTCTGAGACTTTAACGTTGACGTTAATGCCAACCCCTACTACAGCATAGAGGATGCGGTCAGTTGAAGCTTGGATTTCGGTGAGGATTCCGCCTGCTTTCTTTCCGGCTAAGAGGATATCATTGGGCCATTTTATCGCTACTTTCAGCGGGGTGAGGTTTTCAATGGCTTCGGCTATGGATAGGGAGGTAATCATGGTGAGGCGATGAGCTTGGGTTAGCAATAGAGTAGGCCTGAAGATTATGGACATGAGGATAGAAGAGCCAGGAGGGGAAATCCAAGCCCTTCCCAGCCGTCCTCTTCCAGCTGTTTGTTCCTCCGCCAGGACTATTGTTCCCTCCGGGGCACCGCCCTCGGCAAGCCTCCGAGCCTCGTCCTGGGTGGATGTTGTGGTGCGGAAATAATAGATTCTTCGGCCAAAAATTGGTGATTTGCCCATAGTTCTGAGCCAATTATACCCAAAAGGCCAGTGAAGACAAATCTATGTGATTCGCCGATAATCGGTCTTCGCTGCCGGGATTTAGCGTTAGCGCAAGTGCTCAGGCCATCGCCGACGAGCTGCGGGCCATGCCCGAGGTTGCCGCAGTGGACGGCATGGTCTTCGCCAACTCCATTCTGGAGGACGGCTCTCTTCTGCTTCGGCTACGACTCCGCGTCGCTGGCCTCTACGAGACGGGGAGCAGCCTGGAAGATAGCGTCTCCGTCGTTTCCCTGGAGGGCGCCCAGCCGCGCCGGGTCACAGTCCTGTACGTCAAACTGCGCGATCCTGCGCTGGCCGACGCGTTTCGTGTGCGGATGGCCCGCCGCCTTTGAGCGGACAACGGAAATCGGGGTCCTGTGCGCGCTGGGCTGGCGCCGCCGCCGGGTGCTGGCCCTTATCCTGCAGGAGTCGCTGGTCCTCTCCCTTCTGGGAGGACTGGCGGGTACCGTCCTCGGCGTGGGTCTGGCCCTGCTGGCCCGCCGGGCCGGTTCCTGGCTCGGCGCATGGAGTGCCCATTTTTCCCCCGACGTCTTCGTTCGGGCACTGGTCACCGTAGGAGTACTGGGGTTGGTCGGCGGCGCGTATCCGGCATGGTGGGCCACTGTAAGCGCGTAGACCAGCGGGGTAGTGATGGGGGTCCGAGTAGCGCCGGGCGACGAGGTGAAAGCCGGGGAGGTGCTGGTCCGGCTGGACCCCACCGATGCTCAACTGGCAGTACAGCAGGCGGAAGCGGCGCTGGCTGCTGCGCAAGCCCGCTTGGACGAACTTAAGGCTGGCCCGCGCCCAGAGGGACTGGAGGAGACAAAGGCCGCTGTTGCGATGGCTCAGGCTGACTACAGAAACTGCTCCAGCCCGACCCAGCCTTGGTGGCGGCAACCAAAGCTGAGCTGGCCCAAGGGGTCCAAGGGGCGAAGCCCCGTCCCCAGGAACTGGGAGCCTAAAAATCTTGCTTTAAAACCAGGGGCAAGAAAGTTTTCCAAGCCACTTTTGTAACGTAAACTGGGCTTTCGGAGGCGAAACCCGCCCTATCGGCTATGCGGAACTGTATCCTCCCCATTGTTCCTTCAGGGACAGGTACCCTGGAAGCCGTTACAATCCCTTCCAACGGCGTGGTCAAGGTGACTGAAGCGGTAAGCCACTCGCTCCAGGTAATCCCCTCGTCCACAGAGTAGCGAAAAGCAGCGCTGTTTGGGTCCAAGCCCGATACATCATCGGCCACCCGAACGGAAACCGTTATAGGCGGGCTAACGGTTATCCAGCCCGAAGGGATAAGCTCGGACCAGCCAGAAGGAGGATTGATGTCTTCAACAGTTAAGGTTACAGTTACGTCCGAAGAGATGTTGCCTGCTTTGTCAAACGCTTTTAGCCAAAGGAGCTTTTCCCCCTCGCCAGGAGAAAGCCTCCAGGCTATTTCGTCAGTAGAAGTGTAGGGGTAAGAAGTCACTAATACCCTGTCCAAGTAAATGTCGGCCGTGCCCTTGAAGGTAAGGCGGAACTCAAGCCCAGCATACCCTTTTGCCCAATAGTAGAAATCCACGGGAAACTCTTGGTAAATGCCCACCTCTTTGAAGTCAATCCCAGTCAGGCGTCTTATGCCCAGAAGCTCAGTTCCAGCATTCTGGACTACTTCCAGGACGGCTATCTCCTCAGTAGGGGTGACAATGTTTTCCGCTTTGAGGCGGAAGATCGCCTTGTAAGGGTAGCCTGGGTCTAAGGCGAAAGTGTACGGGCCATACCAAGCCCCTGGCGGATCAATTCCAGCCCTCGCTTGGAGGGCCTTGCCGTCCAGAGCATCCGGATCATCCACTATCCTCCCGGTTTGGGTGTAGAATTCTCCCTCTTCCCAAAGCCAATTGTTGCTTATCCCTACCCCTTCAACCTCCCCTGGAACTGCATCGCTGACCACTACTGTTAATGTTATATCAAGCGAATTTGTTAAGGTGTAGGCTATTGAGGCGGTCATCGTCGGGTTAACCCGGTCAACCCCGATTTTCGCCTTGACTGGGCCATCTGGCGAAGAGGCTTGGTCTTGCCCATCAATAGCTATGGCTAAAAGCTCAGGCCCCTCCTCAAGGCTTACGTCGGGCAAAGAGGATAAATCCCAGAGGTAACCCCAGCCATCGGCTCCCTCGGAATCGGTGCCGAGGAGAAGCGTGCCGGAATAGAAATCCACCGCGCTCACACCGCTGAACTCATCGGAAGCGTTAGCCTTGAGGAGGACTGAATTAGTGTTGATGTAAAACCCTGACCACGGTTTGGTCATGCTGGCCAGGGGAGGCTCAGAATCTTCGGTGGCAAGAGCTTTCCTCACGTTCACCCCGGTGTAGTAATGAGTTAGGATTTGCTGGTATCCCCAGCCGTAATTTTCGGCCCACCTTTTTGCTCCCCACTGCGACATCCCCCGGCCATGGCCCTTTCTGGGTTGCCCGAAGCCTACCGGGTCGTATACCGGGCTTAAGTAGGGGTAATCGGGGTCC